>CAMCQD010000389.1 GCA_945876925.1 uncultured Dermatophilus sp. | reverse complement strand
GCCTGAGCCAGGCCGCCGGCGAGGTTGGGCGGTGCCTGCACGCTCACCTCCGGGCCCAGCAGGATGCGCGTCACGGCGATGGCCGCCAGGTACTCCCCCGGCTCCGGCTCGGGCAGGGACTGCGCGGCGGTGCCCGGCTGGGCCCGGAAGTTCTGCACCAGGCATTCCTGGATGCCGCCGTATTCGCGGGCCACTGCCCGGATCGCGAGGATGGTCGCGGCCCGCTCGGCCAGGGTCTCCCCGATGCCCACGAGCAGTCCGGTGGTGAACGGCACCCCCACCCGCCCGGCGTCCTCCAGCACCCGCAGCCGCACCGCCGGGTCCTTGCCGGGGCTGCCGTAGTGCGGCCCGCCGGGCTGCTCGAACAGCCGCCGCGAGGTGGTCTCGAGCATCATGCCCAGGGACGGTGCGACCGGGGCGAGCCGGTGCAGGACGGACCACGACATCACCCCGGGGTTGAGGTGCGGCAGCAGCCCGGTCTCCTCCAGCACCCGGATGGCCATCGCCCGCAGGTAGGACACGGTGTCGTCATACCCGGCCCGGTCGAGCCACTCCCGGGCGGCCGGCCAGCGCCGCTCGGGGGCGTCCCCCAGGGTGAACAGGGCCTCCTTGCACCCGGCGGCGGCGCCGGCCCGGGCGATGGCCAGCACCTCCTGCTCGCTCAGGTAGGGCGCGCCGGTCCGCCCGGGCACGGTGGCGAAGGCGCAGTAGTGGCACCGGTCGCGGCACAGCCGGGTGAGCGGGATGAACACCTTGCGCGAATACGTGACCGTCCCGGGGCGGCCCGCGTGCGCCATCGCGGCGTCCCGGATGCGCACCGCGATGGCGCACAGCTGCTCCAGGTGCTCGCCCCGGGCACCGAGCAGCACCTGCGCCTCGGCGGCGTCGATGGCCTTCGCGTCCCTGGCCCGGGCCAGCGCCCGGCGGATGGCGTGATCAGGCACGTGCTCGTCTCCTTCGCTAGGCGCAGATCCTGCGCTGGGCACCGGGACGCCAGGCCCGCCCTGAGCGCAAGCGGTTTAGCGCGTCCTCATGAGCCGTAGATGTCAGGCTGGCGCGCCGGGCCGCCGCAGCACCCGCCGGTGCCGCTGCCGTCACCGCAGTCGCCGCGGTCGCTTCCGGCGGCGGGCCAGATGCCGGGGCGCTGCAGCTCACCGGCGACCGCCCGGGCCAGCTGCACCGAGGCCTCGATCTCGGCCTTGCGGCTGCTGACGCTCTCGACATTGAACCCGAACGGGAGGCCCAGGTGGCGGCACAGCCGGGCGAGCTGCCGGGCGGCGCCGAGGGCGAAGTCCATCGAGACCTCCAGCGGATCGTGCGCGTGCAGGATCTCGTTGCTCACCCAGCGGGGCACGTCCACGCCGAGCCAGCGCAGGAACTCCATCGACTTGGCCGAACCGCACAGCGACAAGGTGAACACCAGCGGCGCCGCCGGGACCGGCTGCCCGGCGGCAGCGGCATCCGCCAGCGCGTAGGCGTAGTCCGAGGCGAGGTTCTTCGCCTCGGAGACGTCGTAGACGACCTGGGAGACGAAGAACGAGCACCCCGCACGCTGCTTGCCGAGCAGTCGCTCGTGCTCATCGCCGAGCAGCCGGTGCCGCTCGGGGATGGTGACCCCGCCCAGCGGGACACGGGCGCCGCTGCGGCCGTAGATCTCGTAGGCCTGGCCCAGGGTGGTCTTCACCGGCTGCTCCGGGGCCGCCGAGCCGACGAACACCGTGGCCATGTCCGGCTCGCACGCGTCGAGGAAGCCGCTCAGCTGGCCGGAGTCGTATTTGCCCACCGACCGGTACACCACCGACTGGCCCTGCCAGGCGGACAGGTAGGTGCGCAGGTAACGGTCCGGATCCCAGGTCTCACTGAAGGGGAACGGGCGCTCGGCCGGGTTGCGGGCGGTCTCGTCGGCCAGGTCGTACAGGATGATCGCGTCCAGGCCGATGCCCTCCAGGCGGGCCAGGGTGGCCTCGGCGATCACCGGCAGGCGCTCGGCCGGGGTGGTCAGCCGGGGCGGCGTCAGGCCGAAGAACAGCAGCTCACCGGCGCTGGACTCGATGACCTGGCGGAACCGGGGGCGCCCGTCCGGGCCGACGGTGGGGACCGGGGTCCCGGAGGCAGGCGGTGAGGAGTGAGACATGGCGTGCTCCTGAAGCGACGGATGAGAGGGGTCACCCCGGCGGGGATCAGTCTGGGTTCCAGTTCGCGCGCAAGCGTATCGGCTGCCGCTAACAGCCTGAAAGCGACGGCTCCGCCCGGGCGGGCGGGACCGTCCGGCATGCCCCGCGCGCGTGCTCCTG
Source organism: uncultured Dermatophilus sp. (assembly GCA_945876925.1). Lineage (GTDB taxonomy): Bacteria > Actinomycetota > Actinomycetes > Actinomycetales > Dermatophilaceae > Dermatophilus. The sequence continues at coordinate 592 of CAMCQD010000389.1, read as the reverse complement.
CCAGCGGCAGCCCGCGCCCTCACATGCCCGCCGGGGTCGTCCCGCCGCCCGGGCAGGTGCGCATGTACGCCGGGGTTTCCGGCCAGGGCCTGCGAATCACTCCTCATCGCTGCCCGGCGACGTCCCGGCGGGATCGGCTGGACCACCAGGGAATCTTTTACCGATATATCGTTGACAGATCGCGATAGGTGATGCACGCTGATAACAACGGGGACCGGGAGCATCCCGCCCCGGCCCCGGACACTCCACCACTACTGCCACAAGGACATCCGACGATGAACGACAGCTACGACTACGACGAGAACCACCCCGGCCCCCGCGGTCACGGGCACGGTCATGACGGCCGGGGCCACCACGGACCCGGCGGCCACCACGGCCATCACGGCGAAGGCTGCGGGGAGAGACCCGGCGAGCACGGCGGCGGACGCCGCACCCGCCGCGGACCCGGCGGCCCCGGCTTCGGGGGAAAGGGATTCCCCGGTAAGGCTTTCCCCGGCCCAGGCGGGGACTTCGCCGCGGCCTGGCCCGGCTTGGCGGGCTTCCCCGGCTTTGACGAGGCCCTGGCCGGCCCGGGCGGTCCCGGCGGGCGGCA
>CAMCQD010000388.1 GCA_945876925.1 uncultured Dermatophilus sp. | reverse complement strand
GCGGCTCCCAAATCTACCGCGCTCTGACGACGTATCGGCATATTGAAAGGCTGAGATGACTCAAGATCCCCCTGCGCCGGCCTCGCAGCGCACACGGTGGTTCGTGCTCACCGCCGTCTCTCTCGGTTTGCTGCTTGCAACGGTCGACACTTCGATTCTCTACGTGGTCGTGCCTCTTCTGACGGACGAGTTGTCGGCGAGCGTAAGTGAGTCACTGTGGATCATCAACATGTACCCCCTCGTCATGACTGGCCTACTGCTGGGCACCGGGACGCTCGGGGATAGGTTCGGACACAAGCTGGTGTTCCAGATTGGCATCAGCGCGTTCGGGATAGCTTCCCTACTCGCAGCCTTCTCTCCAAACGCGTGGGTGCTGATCGTCGCGCGGGCACTACTCGCGGTGGGTGCAGCACTAATGCTGCCCGCGACACTCGCGATCATCCGGTTCACGTTCGAGGACGAGGATGAGCGCAACGTCGCCATCGCTGTTTGGTCGAGTGTCTCGATCGGTGGCATTGCCTTCGGTCCGCTCGTTGGAGGCCTGCTCCTGGAGTGGTTCTGGTGGGGCTCGGTCTTCCTCATCAATGTTCCCTTTGCCCTCGTGACCTTCTCGTTGGCGGCCATGTACGCGCCAGCGGCTCGCGCATCGACAAGAACGTCCTGGGACTTGCTGTCATCTGTGCTGGCGCTCGTTGGGTTGACTGGCCTAGTCGCAGCGATCAAGCAGGGTGCCGTATCGGCCCCCTCCGGTGCGTTCATTACAGGGGCACTTGCGACGAGTTTCGTCTGCTTCTGGTGGTTCGCACGGCGCCAGCGGAGACTCCCAACACCGCTCCTAGATTTCTCGGTCTTCCGCAGCCGATCGGTCGTTGCCGGTGTCTTGGCAGCAGGGCTGGCCACATTCGTCTTTGCCGGAGTTGGGGCGGTGACTTCTCAGCACTTCCAGCTGGTTCGTGGATTCTCACCCCTGCAGAGCGGACTCCTGTTGGCCGCGATCGCGGCGGGCGCGACGGTGACCTCCCTCCTTGCGGGTTCAGTGCTTTCCCGAGTCGGGCCGCGTCGCCTGCTCGGCGCTGGCTGTGTTGTTGCGGGCGGAGGTTATGCACTGGCAACCCTGGTTCTGGAGGCGAACTTGTGGATGTTCGCGGTCAGCCTGTTCCTCGCGGGCACAGGAATTGGAGTCCTGATCACAGTGGCTTCCTCCACGATCATTTCCAACGTGTCTGCTGATCGGGCCGGGATGGCCTCCGGCGTCGAGGAAGTGTCATACGAGTTCGGCAGCCTGATCTCCGTCACGTTGCTAGGCAGCATCTACGCGGCGTTCACGGCCCGTGAACCCTCCTGCGGGACTGAGGTGTACCAGGTTTCGCTGGCGCTCGCAGCGGCTGCATGCCTTGTCGGGTTCATGGGCATCGTTCTCCTCTTGCGCAGCGATCGAGCCCTGTCGCGCTAAGCACTCGACCTCCACGCGGATGGGTCTTCGGAGGCTCCCATGAGTCGCAACCGCATGGGGTCTCTACGTCAAGTGGCGGAACCTGACCCTGCTGAGATTGCTGCATCACTACTCAACAACCGGCCGGAAGTGCAATGGACTCTGGAGTCACTGGCAAGAGAGGTGCACATTTCGCCGTCTCAGTTGGGTAGAGTTTTCGCGCGACGGTACGGGATCAGCCCGATGAAGTACCTGACGCGGGTTCGCTGCGTCCAGCTCGCGACACTGCTCGCGCGCAGCCGACGTCCTGTCGGTGAACTGATGCACGAGGTGGGATGGCGCAGCCGAGGCAATGCTGCGCGACAATTTCGACGCATCACTGGCCTCCTTCCTACTGAGTACCGTGACCAGTCTCAGCAACGCGCTCGGCCCGTCACACCACTCACTGATGGGCACGCCAAGTGCCCGCACTGTGGTCAAGAAGTCGAGATCGCTTCAGTGTTGATGATTCCAAACGCAGCTTCCTTGTGACGATTCTGCTCATCTTTGGAAGCAACGCATGGCCTGATCTCAGCGCACCTGCTAGGCCGGGTATGACACGTCGGGTTCGTTGGGTTCCTGGCGGTCACTGTAGGGGTTCCTTGTTGTCCGTCTTCTACTGCTGGTGGTTCCGGCGTACCTGATGGTCACCGGGTCGGTTCTTCGACCCGGTGGGCAGGTTCGCGGAAGGAGACCGGCATGGCAACCTCGGGCAAGGATGCTCGGGCGGCGCGGGAGGCGAAGCTTGATGCGCTGCATGAGCGGCTGACTGGTGCGGTCGAGCAGCTGGTCTCGGGTGAGGATTGGGCCCGGGCGTTGGCGTTCGCGGCCCGGTTTAGGGCTCGGTCGTTCGCGAACACGATCCTGATCTTCACCCAGCACCAGGAGGCCTACGGGCTGGGGCTGGTGCCGGACCCGGTGCCGTCGCATGTCGCCGGGTATCGGCAGTGGCAGCAATTGGGCCGTCAGGTCTCCAAGGGGCAGCCGGGGTATCAGATTCTGGCGCCGGTGACGGCACGGTTCGCCTCGGCAACCCCGCAGGATGCTGAGTCTTGGCGACGCCTTGGGAAGGGTGAGAAGCCGCGTGCGGGTGAGACGGTGCGCACGAAGATGGTCGGCGTCCGCCCCGCCTACGTCTGGGACGCCTCCCAGACCACTGGCGAGCCGATTCCTGAGCCGCCGGCGCCGCGGTTGTTGCAGGGGCAGGCTCCTGCCGGGTTGTGGGAGGGCCTCGCCGCACAAGTCGCCACGGCCGGCTTCGAGCTGAGACTGGTCGCGGATGCGTCGGAGATTTTCGGGGCGAACGGGCTGACCGACTACAACAACCGGGTGGTGTCGGTCCGTGCCGACATGGACCCGGCCGCGCAGGTGAAGACCCTGGCCCACGAACTCGGCCACGTCCTGTTGCATGACCCGGA
>CAMCQD010000387.1 GCA_945876925.1 uncultured Dermatophilus sp. | reverse complement strand
CAGGATGTCGCTGATGTCGTCGAGCACCGAGTCCAGGGATCGCGCCGCGACGGGCGGCGGGGGCAGCGGCGGCTCCTCGGGCAGCGCGGGCTCCCCGCTGCGGGAGGTCTTCTTGAACTGGCGTTCCATACTCATTCCTCCTCATCCGTTCCGGCAGGCGACGAGGTAGGCGCCCAGCCGTTCGGCAACCTCGGCGGGTCCGGCGGTCCTGTCGGCCAGTATCGCTTCCACGTCGTCGCGGGTGGCCGTGCCCGGGTCGGGGATGGTGAGCCGTAGCAGGTGCGGCCCGCCGGCGTCGAGGACGAGGGACTGCCACCCGGCGGCGAAGACGGCCTCGCCGAGCCGGGCCGGGGCGGTGCCGCGCAGCCAGGCCCGGGTGTCCGGCGGCGGGGTCAGCTCGGCCTCGCGGATCTCGTCCGGGCCGACGATGGTGAGCCCGCCGAACCGCCGGGCCAGGCCCCGGCGCGGGCGCACATCGGACCATTGCAGGTCGGCGGCGGCCAGTCTCGGGTCGTCCCAGGCGAGCTGGCCGCGTTCCCGGTATTGGTGCAACAGCAGGTACTTCGACACCCATTCGACGCCGGTGGCGGTCCACGGGTCGTTCTCGAGCTGGGTGAGGGTGGCCTCCCAGAGGGTGAGCACCCCGGCGGTGTCCGGATCCGGGGCGGGGCCCAGCCGGGCGCGGATCTCGTCCAGGTAGGCCCGTTGCAGCTGCACGGCGGTGAGCTCGCGTCCGTCCGGGCGCGGTAGCCGGCGGGGGACGGTGAGGTCCCGGGACACGTGCCGGCATGCGGCGACCGGGTCGGCCGGGGTCAGGGCGGCCCACGCATCGGGCAGGCCGTGGTTCTCCAGCACCCACAGCAGCAGGGAGAGGGTGCCGAGCTTGAGCAGGATCGGCTGGTCGAGGCTGTTGGCGTCGCTGGTGATGACGTGCAGCCGCCGCCACCGGGAACCGTCGGCGTGGGGTTCGTCCCGGGTGTTGACGATGGGCCGGTTGACGGTCGTCTCCAGCCCGGTGACCCGCTCGATGTAGTCGGCCCGCTGGCTGATCTGGAAACCGGGGGTCTCCCCCGCCGGGCCGAGGCCGACCCGTCCGGCGCCGCAGAGCACCTGCCGGGAGATGAGGAAGGGGACGAGGGCGGTGACCAGGTCCCCGGCGGGGACGTTCCGGTCCAGCAGGTAGTTCTCGTGGGTGCCGTAGGCGGCGCCCTTGCCGTCGACGTTGTTCTTGAAGGCGGTGTAGGCGAGCTGGCCGTCGCGGGCGGCGGCGCGCTGCACGGCCCGGGCGATCACCTCACGCCCGGCGAGATCGTGCACGGTGGCCTGCCGGGGCGTGGTGGTCTCGGGGGTGGCGTACTCGGGGTGGCCGTGGTCGACGTAGAGCCGGGCCCCGTTCCGCAGCACCATGGAGTGTCCGCGGTACCAGCATTTTTCCTGCTCGGTGAGCCGGGCGACGGGGCTGGGCGGGTCCCCGATGCGGGCCTGGGCGGCCTCGCCGGAGTAGTCCCAGCGGACGTCGGGGAAGCCCAGTTCGCGGCACCAGGCACCGTATTCAGCGAGCAGGTCGCGGGAGAGGTCCTCGGTGTCGGCCTGCGGGGCGTGGGGGGCGAAGATGCCGTATTCGGTCTCGGTGCCCATGATCCGGCGGACGGTCATCGGGCTTGCCTCACCCGGTCGGCCATGCGCAGGGAGACCACCCGGTCGCCGCGGCGGCCGGCGGCGCGGATCCACTCCCCGGGGTCGGTGGTGGAGGGCAGGTCCTCGTTCTCGCGGATCTCGGTGTCGATGGCGTCGAGCAGATGAGCGGTGGTGACGCCGCGGCGGCCGGTGGCGAGCAGGTCCTTGATGGCGGATTTCTTGGCCCGGCTGACGATGTTGGCGAGCATCGCGCCGGAGACGAAGTCACGCACGTACAGCATCTCGCTGCGCCCGTCCGCGTAGCCGACGAGGGCGAACTCGGTCTGCTCGCCGGTCGCGTAGAGCCGGTCGGCCACCTGGTGGCGCATCGCGGCGAGGGCGGCGTGCAGGCCTCCGGCGGCGTCGATCTCCTGCTGGGCGATGGGGACTCCGTCGGTGAGGTACTTGCCCAGGATGTCGACGGCGGCGTCCCGGCCGGGCCGGTCGATCCGGATCTTCACGTCGAGGCGCCCGGGCCGGATGATCGCCGGGTCGATGACGTCCTCGCGGTTGGAGGCACCGATGATGACGACGTTGTCGAGGGACTCGACGCCATCGATCTCGGCGAGCAGCTGCGGCACGACGGTGGTCTCGACGTCGGAGGAGGTGCCGGTGCCGCGGGTGCGGAACAGGGAGTCCATCTCGTCGAAGAACACGATGACGGGGATGCCCCGCTCGGCCCGTTCCCGGGCCCGGGCGAAGATGAGGCGGATGTGCCGTTCGGTTTCGCCGACGTACTTGTTGAGCAGCTGCGGGCCGCGGATGTTGAGGAAGTAGCTGCGCTGCGCGGCGCTGCCGTGCCGGGCGGCGACGGTGTCAGCCAGGGAGGCGGCGACGGCCTTGGCGATGAGGGTCTTACCGCAGCCGGGAGGGCCGTACAGCAGGATCCCCTTGGGTGGTTTGAGGCCGTGCTCGCGGTACAGGCCGGCGTGCAGGAAGGGCATCTCGACGGCGTCGCGGATCCGCTCGACCTGGGGGCCGAGGCCGCCGATGTCGTCGTAGCTCACGTCGGGGATCTCGCCGAGCAGCAGGTCCTCGATCTCGGGGCGGATGACGCGGCGGTGCACCAGGCCGGCCCGGACGTCGGCGAGCACGCTGTCGCCGGGGCGCAGCTTCTCCCCGAGGAGGTCGCTGGCCAGCTGCAGCACCTGCTCTTCCTCGTCGCGGACGCTCACCAGGACCTTGTCGTCACCGGCGGGCTCAACCACCTGCACCACCTGGCCGAGGC
>CAMCQD010000386.1 GCA_945876925.1 uncultured Dermatophilus sp. | reverse complement strand
CGATCGTCGCGATCGCGAACAGCTTCACCCAGTTCGTGCCCGGTCACGTGCACCTGAAGGACATGGGTCAGCTGGTCGCGGGCGCGGTCGCCGAGGCCGGCGGGGTGGGGCGCGAGTTCAGCACCATCGCGGTCGATGACGGCATCGCGATGGGCCACCACGGGATGCTGTACTCGCTGCCCAGCCGCGAGGTGATCGCCGACGCGGTGGAGTACATGGTGAACGCCCACCGGGCCGACGCGCTGGTGTGCATCTCCAACTGCGACAAGATCACCCCCGGGATGCTGCTGGCCGCGCTGCGGCTGGACATCCCCGCGGTGTTCGTCTCGGGCGGGCCGATGGAAGCCGGCAAGGCGATCATCGGGCCGGACGGTACCGCCAGCACCCGGCTGGACCTGGTGGACGCGATGGTCCAGGCGGTCGACGCGGACGTACCGGATGCGCAGATCGAGGCGGTGGAGCGCTCCGCCTGCCCGACCTGCGGGTCGTGCTCGGGGATGTTCACCGCGAACTCGATGAACTGCCTGACCGAGGTGCTCGGCTTGTCGCTGCCGGGCAACGGCTCCACGCTGGCCACCTCCGCGGCCCGGCGTGATCTGTTCGTGCGCGCGGGGCATCTCATCGTGGAGCTGTGCCGCCGTTACTACGACGAGGATGACGGGCCGCGTTCGAGAACGCGATGCGGGTCGATATCGCGATGGGCGGGTCCACTAACACGGTGCTGCACCTGCTCGCGGCGGCGCAGGAGGCCGGCGTCAGCTTCGGCCAGGGCGACATCGACCGGCTCTCCCGGGTCACGCCGTGCATCTGCAAGGTCGCCCCGAACACGCACGAGTTCTACATGGAGGACGTGCACCGCGCCGGGGGCATCCCGGCGATCATGGGCGAACTTGACCGGGCCGGGCTACTGGACACCAATGTGCATGCAGTGCACCATGATTCACTGCGCTCGTGGCTGGCTGACTGTGATATCCGCGCCGGGCAGGCGACCGGGGAGATGACGGCGCTGTTCCACGCCGCGCCCGGTGGCGTGCGCACCACGGAGGCGTTCAGCTCAACGGCCACGTGGAAGAGCCTTGACCTCGATGCCGAGCACGGGTGCATCCGCTCGGTGGAGCACGCCTACACGGCCGACGGCGGCCTGGCGGTGCTCACCGGCAACCTCGCGCCGGACGGGTGCATCGTGAAGACGGCGGGGGTGCCGGAGCATCAGTGGACCTTCGCCGGTCCCGCCAGGGTGGCCGAATCGCAGGAAGAGGCCGTCGAGATGATCCTGTCGGGCAAGATCGCCGCCGGGGACGTGGTGGTAGTGCGCTACGAGGGCCCCAGGGGCGGGCCGGGCATGCAGGAGATGCTGTACCCCACGTCGTACCTCAAGGGCGTCGGCCTGGGTCCGCACTGCGCGCTCATCACGGACGGGCGGTTCTCCGGGGGTTCCTCGGGGCTGTCGGTCGGGCACGTGTCCCCCGAGGCTGCCGCGGGCGGCGCCATCGGGCTGGTGCGCGACGGGGACATCATCGAATTCTCCATCCCGGAGCGCCGCGTTCACCTGCGCGTGGATGAGGACGAGCTGGCCCGCCGCCGGGCCGCCGCCGACGCCGCCGGCTGGCAGCCGGCCACCCGCGTGCGGGAGGTCTCCACGGCGCTGAAGATCTTCGCCATGCTCGCCCAGTCCGCCGACAAGGGAGCTGCCCGCAGGCCGCTGTAGCCCCGCAGGGGGTACCGGGGTGACTGGCCCCCTAGCGCTGACCCCGGCGGCGGACGGTGCCAGGCGCCTAGACTGGTAGCGGAATTCCCGCGTACACCGGGGGCGTGCCGCCGGGATCATGCGGACGGCGGGTGCCTTCCGGGTAGCGCGTGGCAGCGTCGCCGGACCCGGCAGGATCTGCCGCCAGCGGGCCAGGTGCCGCGTGGCGCGCGCTGCTGGCCGCTCGGGCCTGGTTCCCGCGCGGAATCGCTGGTCGTGGATCGCTGGTCTTGGGAGGCCGGATGGACGCCGTTCGCCGCCCCGCAGTCGCGGGAACGTTCTACCCCGGCACGGCCGACGTGCTCGCCGGGATGGTCGACTGCCTGCTCCGGGCCGCCGCCGCGGACCAGCCCCCGCAGCCCGGGGGGACGTGCACGTGGGCGTATCAGGTGCCGCACGCCGGCTACGTCTACTCCGGTCCGGTCGCGGCCCGGGCGTACGGCGAGATCGCTGCTGCCGCCGGCGCGGGCACGACCCGGTTCGGCCGCGTGGTCATCCTCGGCCCTGCGCACCGGGTCGCCGTCGACGGCATCGCTACCAGCGGGGCGGGCGCGTTCGGCACGCCGCTGGGCCGCGCCGAGGTCGACCTGGAGGCCCAGTCCGCCCTGGACGCTCTGCCATTCGTGACCGAGGCGCCCGAGGTGCACCGCGACGAGCATGCGATCGAGGTGCAGCTGCCCTTCCTCCAGCGGGTCCTGCCGGGGGTCCCGGTGGTGCCCCTCGCGGTCGGCCGGGCCACCCCGGAGCAGGTGAGCGCCGTCATCGAGGCCCTGGCCCCGGATCCGTCAACGCTGGTGCTGGTCAGCTCGGACCTGTCGCACTACCTGCCCTATCACCGGGCCCGTGCCGTAGACGAGGCGGCCCTTGCCCGGATCAGCGCCCTGGACGTGCCGGTGACGCACGAGCAGGCCTGCGGCGCGACCCCGCTCAACGGGCTGCTGCACCTGGCCCGGAAGCGGGGCCTGCGCCCGCACGTGCTCTGCGCCTGCAACTCCGGCGACACCGCGGGCGAGCGGCGGCGGGTCGTGGGGTATGCGGCGGTGGCGTTCCGTGACCACGGGCGGCAACCGGCGGCAGGCCCTGAGCACCCGGAGGAGGCATCGTCCGGGAGCGGGCCATGACCGGCCCGGGGCGCGCCGATCCTGCGCTGCCGGCCGGGATC
>CAMCQD010000385.1 GCA_945876925.1 uncultured Dermatophilus sp. | reverse complement strand
ACGCTGCGCAGCAGGCGCTTAGCGGCGGCGACGTACACGTTGCCCGGCCCGGTGACCAGCGTGGCCGGCTCGCAGACCAGCTCGCCATCGGCCTCCCGGGCACCGTAGGCGAACATCGCGATGGCCTGGGCGCCGCCTGCGGCGTACACTTCGCCGACGCCCAGCAGCGCGCACGCAGCCAGGATGACCGGGTGCGGGTACCCGGCGAACTCTCCGGCGTTATCCCGCTGCGGCGGGCTGGACACCGCCAGCGAGCCCACCCCGGCCTCCTGGGCGGGGACGACGTTCATCACCACCGAGCTGGGGTAGACCGCCAGGCCGCCGGGCACGTACAGCCCGACCCGGCGGACCGGCACCCAGCGCTGGCGCACCGAGCCGCCCGGGGCCAGCGTCGTCACGTGCCCGGCGGGCAGCTGCTCGCGGTGCACCCGCCGGGCGCGGCTGATGGACTCGGCCAGCCCCGCCCGTACCGCCGGGTCCAGCTGGTCCAGGGCGGCCGCGCGCACCTCCGCGGGCACCCGCAGCTGGCGCGGCCGGACCCCGGCGAATCGCTCACCGAGGTCCCGCTGCGCGGGCGCGCCCTCGAGCCGGACCCGCTCGCAGATCGGGGCTACGGCGGCGGCGGCCTCCTCCAGGCCGAACCGGGCGCGCGGCAGGAGCCCGGCGAGCGTACGGGCATCGAGGTCGGATTCACGCAGGTCGAGGCGGCTGATCACGCGCCCAAGTGTAGGAGGCGGGTACGACACAATGGAGCGGTGACCTCTGCCAGCGGTTCTGCGCTCATCACGCTCCAGTCGGGAGGCGACGTGATCCGCCTGCTCGCGGTCGTGCTCGCCGGGGCGGCGCTGGCCGCGCTGCTGCGCCGGGCCACCGGGCTGGGCCAGGGCCGCGAGGAGCTGTGGGTAACCGCCCGCGCGACCCTCCAGCTCGTCCTGGCCGGCCTCATCATCACCGCGGTGCTGGCCTCCTGGGGCCTAACCGCCGCGTTCGTGGCGCTCATGATCGTCGTGGCCGCCCGCACCAGCGCCGCCCGGATCGGCGCCGCCACCCCCGTTCAGCGCGCGCTCGTACTGGTCCCGATCGCCCTGGGGGCGCTTCCGGTGACGGCCGCGCTCATCGGCACGGGGTTGCTGCCGGCCCAGCCGATCTCCCTCATCCCCACGGCCGGCATCCTCATCGGCAATGCGATGACCGGCACCACCCTGGCGGGGCGGCAATGCGGCGCGGCCCTGCGCGAACGTCACGGGGAGGTCGAGGCGGCCCTGGCCCTGGGGCTGCCCGATCGCGACGCCCGGCTCATGGTGTGCCAGCCAGCCGCCCGCCTGGCCCTGGTGCCCAACCTCGATCAGACCCGCACCGTCGGCCTGGTGACCCTGCCGGGCGCGTTCGTCGGGACGCTGCTGGGCGGGGCGACCCCGCTGGAGGCTGCGGCGCTGCAGCTGCTCGTCCTCACCGGCATCCTGCTCGCCCAGTCGGTCGCCGTCCCGCTCACCATGTACCTGTTCGCCTGCGCCCGGCTCGCCCCTGCTGAGCCGGGCCGCTGAGCCGCTCCCGCGCCGGCCCCGGTCAGGGGTCCTGCCTGCGGGGCCGCCCCCGGCGCGGCAGCGGGGCGGCGGTGCCGGGCATCCGCCCCGCCTCGCTCAGCCCCCGCCGGATGATCAGCTCGATCTGGGCGTTGACGCTGCGCAGCTCATCTGCCGCCCAGCGGGTGAGCGCGTCGTGCACGTCCGGGTCCAGGCGCAGCAGCACCTGCCTGCGCTGACGACGCGAAGTGCCCCCGGAGCCGGGCTGCTCGCTCGTGCCGGCCATGACGGCTGAGGCCCCGCGGCCTTACGTGTAGAGGCTTCCGGAATTGACCACCGGGGTCACCCGCTGCTCACCGCACAGGACGACCAGCAGATTGCTCACCATGGCGGCCTTGCGCTCGTCGTCCAGCTCGACGATGGACTCCTCGTCGAGCTTCGCGAGCGCCATCTCGACCATGCCGACCGCGCCTTCGACGATCTTGGCGCGGGCCGCGATGATGGCACCGGCCTGCTGGCGCTGCAGCATCGCCTGGGCGATCTCGGGCGCGTACGCCAGGTGGCTGATCCGCACCTCGAGGATCTCCACCCCGGCGACCGAAACCCGCTCGGCCACCTCGCGGGCCAGCTCGTCCGACACCACGTCGGTGGAACCGCGCAGGCTGGTCGCGTCGCCGTCGTAGTCGTCGTACGGGTGGGTGCCGGTGACGTGCCGCAGGGCCGATTCGGCCTGCACCGTGACGAAGGACTCGTAGTCCTCGACCGAGAAGGCCGCCCGGGCGGTGTCGGCCACCTGCCACACGACGATGGCGCCGATCTCCACCGGGTTGCCGTGCAGGTCATTGACTTTCAGCGTGCTGGTCTCGAAGTTGCGGACCCGCACCGAGACCTTCTTCTTGAAGGTCAGCGGCATGATCAGGGACAGCCCCTCCCGCCGCACGGTGCCGACGTAACGCCCGAAGAACTGCAGCACCCTGGTTTCCCCGGGGGAGATGATCGTCAGGCTGGACAAACCGGTCAGGCCGATCAGCACGAGGATGAGGCACCCTGCGGCGGTCCCGGCGCGGGGTGCCTCATCCGGCGAGGTCATGGCCTCAGAGAGGAACCACCACACCCCGGCGGCCAGGAAAGCCAGCGAGGCCAGGACGCCGAGGAACCCGTCCACCGACCATGCCCGGCGCTCGGCGATATGGACCCGCGCCCCCTCATGCCCGACCGCAGCCATAGCCACCTCCCCGGGGCCCGTGCTGGCACCCCCTGAGTTCACGCCCGTCCCCTTATGGGTGTTCCCTCCAGTCATCTGCCTCATCCTTCCCCGATGGGTACGCATACCCTTAAGTGAGAGAAAGATGATATCACTGTTATACGGGAACGGAAGCCCCTCTCC
>CAMCQD010000384.1 GCA_945876925.1 uncultured Dermatophilus sp. | reverse complement strand
CGGGGAGAGTTTCGGGATCGTGCTCGTGGAGGCGATGAGCGCGGGCGCGCCGGTCCTGGCCAGCGACCTGGCAGCGTTCGCCCGGGTGCTCGATGGCGGCCGGGTGGGTGCGCTGTTCCCCTGTGAGGACCCCGGCGCCCTGGCTGAGCAGGCGGTTTCGCTGCTACGCGATCCCGTCCGGCGCGCCGGGCTGTCACGCGCGGCCTCGCAGTGGTGCCGGCGGTTTGATTGGGATGTGGTCTGTGACGACATCATCGCCGTCTACGAGACGGTGATCTCGGGTGCGCCAGTGGATTCGGGCATGCTCGAGCGGCGCGGGCCGCGCACCTGGTTGCGCCGCCTGCGCGGGAGGAGCACACGCCGATGAGCACCCTGGAGATCGTCGCCCTCGTCGCGCTCGTCGCGCTGGCGCTGGCGTGGTACCTGTCGTACACGGCCGCCCGGCTGCACCGGCTGCAGACCCGGGTGGAGGGCGCGCTGGCCGCCCTCGACGCCCACCTGGTGCGCCGCGCCGAGGCCGCGGTCGAGCTATCCAACTCGGGCATCCTCGACCCGGCGACCTCGCTCATCCTCGCCTCGGCGGCGGCTGAGTCGCTCGACAGCGGCGACACCCTGACCGCCCTGGACTGGGAAGAGGGCGGGCTATCCCAGCGCGAGCTCGTCGAGAGCGCGCTGACGCACGCGCTGCGGATCGCCATCCCCCGCGGTGACGGCGAGGCGCTGTCGGGGTCGCTGCGCCGGATCGAGGTACCGCCTGCGGGCTCACCCGCGCCCGGCCCGGGCGCCCGGCCCGCTGAGCCGCCCCGGGTCCGGCTGCGGCTGGTCACCCCGGACGGGACCACCGATCCGGCTGCGGCGCGCGAATCCGACCCCGAGGCGGTGATCCGCCGGGTGCTGGACGCGCACCGCCGGGTGCAGCTGTCCCGGCGGTTCTACAACGACGCCGTGGTGGACGTGCAGCGGGTCCGGAACAAGAACACGGTCGCGCTGTTCCGGCTCGCCGGCCACGCGACCATCCCCCGCACGGTCGAGTTCGACGACGACCTCACCGTGACCGAAAGCCCCTGACCAGCATCCGGACCGCCCGCGCGGCAAGCCGGAGGCGGCGGAACCGCCCGGGCCTCCGGCCCGTCCGCCGCCGGGCGTGCTCACCCGGGCAGGGCGCCGATGGGCGTATGGTGCCACCGCTGGTCCAATCGCGACATCGAGGAGCGCACATGAGCACAGACCCGGCAGCGTCCGCGGCTACCACGGCGGCCCCCGGGGCCGCCCAGGTCGGCACCACTCGCGTCAAGCGCGGCATGGCCGAGATGCTCAAGGGAGGCGTCATCATGGACGTCGTCACCCCTGAGCAGGCCAGGATTGCCGAGGACGCCGGCGCCGTCGCGGTGATGGCGCTGGAGCGCGTCCCGGCCGACATCCGCGCCCAGGGCGGCGTCGCCCGGATGAGCGACCCGGACATGATCGCCGGGATCATCGAGGCGGTCTCCATCCCGGTGATGGCCAAGGCCCGGATCGGCCACTTCGTCGAGGCGCAGGTGCTGGCCTCCCTCGGGGTCGACTACATCGACGAATCCGAGGTGCTCACCCCCGCCGACTACGCCAACCACATCGACAAGTGGGCGTTCACCGTGCCGTTCGTATGCGGCGCGACGAGCCTGGGCGAGGCGCTGCGCCGGATCACCGAAGGCGCGGCGATGATCCGCTCCAAGGGCGAGGCCGGCACCGGGGACGTCTCCAACGCGACCACGCACATGCGCGCCATCCGCGGGGAGATCAACCGGCTGCGTTCGATGGAGCCTGACGAGCTGTACGTCGCCGCCAAGGAGCTGCAGGCCCCCTACGACCTGGTCCGCGAGGTTGCCGAGGCCGGCAAGCTGCCGGTGGTCCTGTTCACCGCCGGCGGGATCGCCACTCCCGCCGACGCGGCCATGATGATGCAGCTCGGCGCTGAGGGCGTCTTCGTCGGGTCGGGGATCTTCAAGTCCGGCGACCCCGTGCAGCGGGCCGCCGCGATCGTCAAGGCGACCACCTTCTACGACGACCCGGCTGTCATCGCCGAGGTCTCCCGGGGCCTGGGCGAGGCGATGACCGGGATCAACGTGGACGACATCCCGGTGCCGCACCGGCTGGCGACCCGCGGCTGGTGAGCGGCATCGCCTCCGGCCCCGCCGGCCGGCCGCCCATCGGGGTGCTCGCCTTGCAAGGCGACGTGCGCGAGCACGCCCGGGCGCTGGAAGCCACCGGGGCGGCGGCGGTCCCGGTCCGCCGGGAAAGCGAGCTGGCCCGGGTGGCCGGGCTGGTCATCCCCGGAGGGGAATCCACCGCCATTGAACGGCTGCTGCACGTGTTCGGGCTGTTCGGGCCGCTGCGGGAACGGATCGCGGCCGGGCTGCCGGTGTACGGCTCCTGCGCGGGCATGATCCTGCTGGCCAGCGACGTCCTCGGCGGTGCCGGCGGGCAGCGCACCCTGGGCGGGCTGGACGCTACCGTGCGCCGCAACGCCTTCGGGCGCCAGGCGGATTCCTTCGAGACCGACCTGCACGTGCGCGGGGTGTGCCCGCCGCCGGAGCCGCCCATGCGCGCGGTGTTCATCCGGGCGCCGTGGATCGAGCAGGCCGGGCCGGCGGTCGAGGTGCTGGCCACCCTGCCCGATGAGCCCCGGTTCGGGGACGCGGCCGGGCGGATCGTCGTGGCCTGCCAGGGCCCGGTGCTGGTCACCTCGTTCCATCCCGAGGTCACCGGCGACCTGCGGATACACGCCTGGTTCACCGCACTGGTCCGCGAGCACGGCACCGGGGCCTGAACCGGGCGTCCGGGCGGGGCACGCCGCCGGCGGCGTGCCGGGGCGCTGGCGGGCGGCGCGCCCCCCCGCCCCCCGCAGGTACCAGGAACCAGATGCCCGCGCGCCTCGG
>CAMCQD010000383.1 GCA_945876925.1 uncultured Dermatophilus sp. | reverse complement strand
GCCGGATCGGGCTCGAGGAAGGGCTGCGGTTCGTCTACACCGGCAACGTCATCGACTCCGAGGGCGAGACGACGTTCTGCCCGGGCTGCGGCCAGCCGGTCATCGAACGGATCAGGTACTCGATCACGCGTTACCGGCTGGACGGGTCCGGGGCGTGCGACCGGTGCGGGTACCGGCTGCCAGGCCGGTTCGGCACGACGGCGGGCGATTTCGGCGCCCGCCGCATCCCCATCCGGATCTCTGCCAGGTGAGTGGCCCGCACCCGGGCACGCATCCGCCCCGGACCCGGCCTGCCAGGTCCAGCGCGGCGGACAGTCACTGCGTCACAGGCTGATTCCCCCTATTCAGCCCCGGACGCAGGCCGCCCCGCCGCGCCAACGCGAGGTACCCCGCTGCCGGGCACGGCATGCGACCGGCAGCGGCGAACCCCAGTCCGGTCAGGCCGGCATGGTCTGCGCGACCTGGCCGACCACCTCGGTCATCCGGCGGACCTGAGCGGACAGGCCGTCGTGGTCGTAGGTGTCGGGCAGGAATGCGCACCGGGCGGCCACCTCGTAGAACCGGCGCAGCTCGTCGAACCCCTCGCCGGACAGCTGCTGCAGCCGGTGCAGGTGCGGCCGGAGCGCGATCTCGGCGGCGCCGTCGGCCAGCTGCGCCTCCCCGCGCCACTTGGTCGCCACCCGCAGCGCCCGGTCGGCGTCCCGCACGGCCTGCTGGATGAGAGCGGGGGCCTTGGACATCTGCACCCGCACCGCGCGCATCGAGATGTCCAGCTCGTCAGCGCCCCTGGCCAGCGCGCTGGCCAGCACCTGCAGCGACGAGACCGCGTCCGCGGCCGAGCATCCGTCGATGAGCTCGGCGCAGAATGTGCCGACCATGCGATTGTGCAGCCGCAGCAGCGCGATCCGCATGCGCAGCCAGCGCACGTCCTTGGCCAGCGCGGACATGGTGGAGTCCAGTGCGCTGAGCCGGTCGCTGGCGGCTGCGGCGTGCTCGGTGAGCCGGGCGGTGAACGGCTGGATCATCTCGGGCGCCCCGGGAACCCGCGCGCCGGCCTGCGAGGCCCGCACGAACTGGCGCAGGCGCTCGGTCGCCGGGGCGGCATCGCGGCTGGACTGCTCCAGCGACGACACCAGCGACCCGTACTCCTCCAGCTGGGACACCAGGGAACGGGTGCGCTCGTCGATGCCGTGCATGACGGCGAGCAGCTCGGCCAGCGGCCCGGTGGCGTACGGGCGGCGCGGCAGCCCGGAGGAGAGCCGCTCGTGCGCGCTGACCTCCATCGGCAGGTAGGTGAGCGCGAGGTCGTCCGGGCTGGTGACCCCCAGCGGAGCCAGCCCTTCCACCAGCATCCCCAGTCCGGCGTCGGCGGGTTTCCCGCGCCCGGCCTCCCAGGCGGCGCGCGCGGCCAGCTCGATCGGGCGGACCTCGCGGTACAGCCCTTCCGGGGCGTTCTTCACCGAGGTGGCCAGCGGCTTCATCCGCACCGACAGGTACTTGTCACCCACCGGCATCAAGGTCGCGAACACCCAGTAGGTACCCCCGTCCGCGGCCATGTTCTTCACGTAGGCGCAGGCGGGCTGGCCCTCCTTGAGCTGATCCCAGGCCAGCTTGAACTCGCTGCCGTGCATCTCCGGGCGTCCGACGGTGACGTGCGTCCCGTCCGGCCGCTCACGGTCGTACTGAGACAGCCGCGAGAAGACCGAGTTCGCCTCTTCGATGATCCCCTTGCGGTCAGTTGTCGAGAAGAAGTAGTCATCCACACCGATCTCATGTTCGAGATCGATCGGTGTGACGCCACCCTCAATTGCCATCGCAGACCTTCCCCGCGCCGTACGCGTGTTCCCCCGGGCCGCCGCCTGACGGCCTATATCCCCCCAAGCCCCCCCATAGGGCGTTGGCACCTCCAACGCTAGGGCCAACAAGGCGCGTCGCGACACTTTCGTGGGTGTGGTATGTGGGCCGTGGGCATCCTGTGAGTGTGGCAGGGGCTCACAGGTTCTCAGGGAACCGGCGGAGCTGCTGGGCGGCGTCGAGGCAGGCGGCCCCGATGGTAGCGGTCATGAGCACCTGCCCGTCGCGTTCGATGCGCTGGTCGAACACGCCTTTGAAGGGGGACACCTGGCGGAAGGCCGTGATGACGTCGATGGTGTCGCCCAGGGCGGCCGGGCGCTTGAAGGTCGCCGAGACGGAGTGGACGACGAAGAGGAATCCTTGCGCGTTCCAGTCGGCGATGCTGCGCCCGGCGGCTTCGAGGTACTCGGTGCGTCCCCGCTCCAGGTACTTGAAGTAATTGGCGTAGTAGACGATGCCGAGGGCGTCGGTGTCCTCGTAGTACACCTTGAAGGACACCTTCTGCCGGTCGCTCACAGGTGCCAGCTTAGGTGCCCGGTCAGCGCCCGGGCGAAGCCGCACCCGGCCCGCATCCGGAACCGGCCGGGGAGGTATCCGGGCGCGGGCCGTGATCGCGGTCACTGGCCGCTCGCCGGGCGGGTTCACCTAGTGGTTACCGGTGCCATCGGGGGTACCCCGCGGTGGCAGACTCACCCTCGGTACGAAATGCTCCACCTGCTCCACCCCGCCTCCCGCTCGTCTCTCACCCCTGAACGGAGTCATCCGATGAGAGCCCGCTACCTCGCCCTGACCGCCTCGCTAGCCAGCGCGGTACTGGCGCTGTCCGCCTGCGGCGGCACTTCCGATACGGCGACCGGCGACACGACCTACCAGATCGGCATCTCCCAGTTCGTCACGCATCCATCGCTGGACGCGGCCCGGGAGGGGTTCAAGGCCGCGGTTAACGGGGCCGGCCTGAAAGCGGAATTCGAGGAGCAGAACGCCCAGGGCGATCAGGCCACGGCGACGTCGATCGCGAATAACTTCACCGGCAAGGACCTCGTGCTCGCCGTGGCGACCCCCT
>CAMCQD010000382.1 GCA_945876925.1 uncultured Dermatophilus sp. | reverse complement strand
GAGCTGGTCGGCGCCGGGGTGGCACCGCTGGCCTCGCGCGAGGCCCTGCTGGCACGGCTCATGCCGGACCCCGCCCGGTGCGCCCCGGTGGCGCGGGCCTGGGAGCCGATCCGCTCCGGGGCCGATCCGCTGGATCCGGATGCCGGCGCGGCCGCCTGGCGGGAGTGGCTGACCGAGCCGGGGATTGCCAGCTGCGGCCAGGAGGCGCGCCTCACCGCGCATGGCCTCGCCCTGCTGCGGGTGGCTGCCTGGCGGGATGCGGCCTACGCCCGGGTGGCGCCGCAGCTGGCCGGGCCCGGCGCGGCCCTCCGCCGGCGCGCCGGGCCCGCCGGGGAGAGCACGGATGCGGCCTCGCTGCTGGCCCAGGTTGCCCCGGCGGCTCCGCCGGGGGCGCGCGGTGATCTGCTGGCCGTCATCGCGGTGGCGGCGTGGTCCGCGGGGCGCGGACCGGAGGCGGTTCTCGCTGCCGGGGAGGCGCTGCGTGACGACCCGGCGCAGGCGATGGCCCCGCTGGTGCTGGCCGCGCTGGGGCAGGGGCTGCGCGCTGATCCCCGGTCGTGGGGGCGCGCGCGGAGCGCCTGAGAACCGGTGCCGCCAGGCGGGAAGAAACGTCCTCCCGCAGGCGTTGGCGACATTGCTGGTTCCCCTCGTTCCGCCCGGCGGCGCATCGGGGCGGAACGAGGGGAACCGGCGACGGCCACCCTTGCGGGCCCCGCCGGTGCGCCGCGTTACCTGAGGGTCTTGCGAGCGTGGCGCGTTATAATACAGAAAACCCGCGCTCACCTGCCCGTTCCTGGCTTTTGCCCTCATCGTCCCGCTCCCCCCGGGGACCACAGCACACGGAAGTACTGCCCCTTTACGTGGTGCGCCGCGTGACGTGGATGCGTGCACCGGAGACGGCGAGAGGCCCGCGCCGATCCGGGCAGGTGGCTTTTGCGAAGGTTCCCCGGGCGGCAGCCGGTGGCGTGACCTTCCTCGACTAGGTGAAAGGTGTCGGTGCAGCACGTGGCGAACGCCTCCGCAGCAGCCCAGCCCGGAACGGCCCAGGCGAAGACTCTTCCCGCCGAATTCTCACATCCTGCGATCGCCGAGTTGCTCAAGGCAGGTAACGCGAATGGCTCGGTCGATAGCACCGCGGTGCAGCGTGCCCTCGAAGCGGCTTCGCTGACCCCGGCCCGGCAGAAGGCCGTCCTGCGCGCCCTGGAGGCCAGCGGAATCACGGTGACGCTCGACGCGCCGCACGCCGCCCAGGCCGCGGCCGTGGGGCTGGGAACCGACAAGCCCGTGCGGAAGCGGGCCACGACCCGGCGCACCCCGGCGGCCAGGAGCGCTGCGGTGACCAGGACCGTCGCGGCCGCTAGCACCGACCAGCCCGCCGGGGAGGCCCCGGAGGCCCCCAAGCGCACCCGCACCCGCAAGCCGCGCGCCACCGCGGCCTCGAAGGCTTCCGCTGCCGCGGCCGCAGAAGGCACGCCGGCTAGCGGCAAGGCCGGCGACTCCCCCCAGGCTCCCGATGAGCAGAGCGCGCCCGCCGCGCCTGCCCGGCGCCGCGCGGCCACCCGCCGCAGCGCGGCGAAGGCCAAGCCGGCGGCCGCCAAGGCCGAGCCGGCCAAGCGCCGCACGAAAGCCAGTCCCGCGGCGGCCGAGGCCGATCTGGTCAGCGAGGATGTCGAGGCCGACGAGCTCGACCTGGACGCCGAGGTCGAGTTCGACGACATCGACGACGTGACCGGCCCCGGCGCGGAGGCTGACGAGGTCGACGACGACATGACCGATGACGCCGATGAGAGCGACGAGGACGCCGACGACGAGGACGACGCCGAGGAGGCGGACGCCGACGAGGCCTCCGTTACCGGCGATCTGGAATCCCCGCGGGCCGGGCGGGCAGCGGGCCGGCGCCGCCGGGGCAAGGCCGACGCCAGGGCCGGAGCCGGCGGATCGGAGGAAACCGGTTTCGTCCTGCGCGAGGACGACGAGGAGGACGCTCCTGCTCAGCAGGTCGTTACCGCCGGCGCCACCGCCGACCCGGTCAAGGACTATCTCAAGCAGATCGGCAAGGTCGCGCTGCTCAACGCCGAGCAGGAAGTCGAGCTTGCCAAGCGGATCGAGGCCGGGCTGTTCGCCGAGAAGCGCCTGGAATCCGGTGACGAGTTCGAGCCGATGATGCGCCGCGACCTGCTGTGGATCGTGCAGGACGGCAAGAACGCCAAGAACCACCTGCTGGAGGCCAACCTGCGCCTGGTGGTGTCGCTGGCCAAGCGGTACACCGGCCGCGGGATGCTGTTCCTCGACCTCATCCAGGAGGGCAACCTGGGCCTCATCCGCGCGGTCGAGAAGTTCGACTACAGCAAGGGGTTCAAGTTCTCGACGTACGCGACCTGGTGGATCCGGCAGGCGATCACGCGCGCCATGGCCGACCAGGCCCGCACCATCCGCATCCCGGTGCACATGGTCGAGGTCATCAACAAGCTCGCCCGGGTGCAGCGGCAGATGCTGCAGGATCTGGGCCGCGAGCCCACCCCGGAGGAGCTCGCCAAGGAGCTCGACATGACCCCGGAGAAGGTCGTCGAGGTGCAGAAGTACGGCCGCGAGCCGATCTCGCTGCACACCCCGCTCGGCGAGGACGGCGATTCCGAGTTCGGTGACCTCATCGAGGATTCTGAGGCGGTCGTCCCGGCGGACGCGGTGAGCTTCACCCTGCTGCAGGAGCAGCTGCACTCGGTGCTCGACACGTTGTCCGAGCGCGAGGCGGGCGTGGTGTCGATGCGGTTCGGCCTCACCGATGGCCAGCCCAAGACGCTGGACGAGATCGGCAAGGTGTACGGGGTCACCCGCGAGCGTATCCGCCAGATCGAGTCCAAGACGATGAGCAAGCTGCGTCACCCCAGCCGCAGCCAGGTGCTGCGCGACTACCTGGACT
>CAMCQD010000381.1 GCA_945876925.1 uncultured Dermatophilus sp. | reverse complement strand
CAACAGCGTTCTCAAGTAGGTGCCGAACGGTGCCGGTTGTGACGTCCTGATAGTGGAACCCCACGTACTGTGAGCTGCGAGCATCGAGCGGAGGAAACTCCGGGAGGGGATACGATGGCTCGTCGGACCCGTACCACACCCAGACGTAGCCGTACCTTTCCATCACTGGATAGGTGCGGGTTCGCGCTGTCGAGGGGATCCGATCAGTCCGAGGGATTGATACGCACTTGCCGTCTCCATCGAAATTCCAGCCATGGAAGGGGCATCGCAGAGTTCCATCGCTCACCGAGCCGAGCGCGAGACTAGCCCCTTGATGCGGACAGAAGCGCGAGGAAACGACAGCACGGCCTCCCGCTGCCCGCCAGGCCACGAGCCGTTCCTCAAAGAGATCCAGTGGGATTGGGCGACTCCGAAGCCGTGTCGATTTCACTGCGACATACCAGGATGCCGCTATATTCAGTCCCTGCGGGTTCTCAGGGAGCCCCGAAGAATGCTTCATTGATTCGGCGCCGTGGTCCTTTCCGCGAGCCATAGCTTCCGTCATGACGTGCGTGCGGTCATGTAGTCCGCCATGAGCATCAGTGGACGTGCTGTCGCACCATAGGGCGCGAGGTCGCGCTTCGCCTCGGCCACGAGACCACGCGCATGCGCCATTGCAGCGTCCACCCCCATGACGCTAGGGAAGGTGACCTTGCCCCGCGCCCGATCACTACCGGCAGGCCTCGACGACGTACCGATACACCGTGGCCACGCCGATCCCGAAGCCCCGCGCCAACGCGGTGTAGGTGACGTTGTCGTGCAAGTGTGCGAGGACGAACAACGCCTGCTGCTGCGGGGACAGCTTGCGCCACACCCCACGCTCGGCCCGGTCTTGGGCCAGGGCGGTGGTCAGCATGTCGTGGACGGTGTGACGGATCAGCCAGGTCTATGAGCACCTTCGCCGGATCGTGCCTGGCCGAGGCTTACGCCACGGCCCGAGGGCCCGACTCAAGGCGACATCCAGCCCGCTGACGCGGGCCGCACGCGTCAGCAACACCCCGCCCGCGTGCGCCACCGCCGGGACGTTCGCAGTGTCGACCCTGACATGCGGGTAGAGCCCGCTACGCTTACTCACCTGAGACGTGCCCTTCTGGTCCTGCGGATATCGGCCTAGACAATCGACATCCTTGCAGTTCAAGGGCACTTCTCGCGTTCAGGGGTCACCCACCCCTATGAAATCTCCGGGCTAACGGCCCCCTGCGCGAGGGCGATCGTTCGGGTACCTTCGGGTCGTGGCACGCATCGACTACATCGACGACCCAAACGCCCCCGCGATCAACAATGTCGTTCCGTCCGTCGTCGCGATCGTTTGTGACGATCAGGACCGCATCCTCCTGATCCACAAGACCGACAACAACAAGTGGGCACTCCCCGGCGGTGGCCACGAGCCCGGCGAGTCCATCAGCCAGACAGTCGTCCGCGAGGTGAAGGAAGAGACGGGCTACGACGTCGACGTCGAGACCCTCACCGGCACCTACACCAATCCCCACCACGTCATGGCCTACGACGACGGCGAGGTGCGCCAGCAGTTCTCCCTCGCGTTCCGCGCCAAACTCATCGGCGGCCACCGCGCCACCAGCGACGAGAGTGACTCCGTGGAATGGGTCGCACGCGAGGACTTGGCCGGCCTCGACATGCACCCGTCCATGCGGCAGCGCATCGACGATGCCCTAGCAGACGGTGGGCCATTTCTCCGGTAGTCCAAGGCGCTTCTTCGCCCTTGCCGACGAGGCCAGCAGGAACGGCGTAGAGCGCGTGACCGCCTCATGCACCGGGTCGCCGTCCTCGTAGCGACTCAGGATCTCGGCAATGCGGCGCGAGTCCAACACCGCCGTGCCGTCCGGCCCCGTCGCCAGATCCACCATCGTCAACGCGTCCAGTTCCGCCTGCTCCGGCGCCTCGAAGCCGGTCAAGTCGTCGATCAACCCCCGTTGTTCGGCCTCGAAGCCCGCGCCCGTGTGCCAGGCAACCAAGCGCACGATTTCGTCGTCAATCCCCAAGCGTTCGAGGTGCCTCGCGCCGTCGAGGGGATGGAACCCCGTTTCCCGGATCGCGGACCCGTACCCGACGTCATGCAGCCACACCGCGACCGCCACCCGCTCCGGCAGACCGGCCCGCTGCACAAGCTCCTCCGCAGTGCGTCCTGCGGCACGCACATGCGCCCACCGCGGCATGATCCCGCCCACCAGCTCCCGTGCCAGCGCCTCAGCCTCTCGGACCGTCGGCATCATCGCTCGCCCTCCCGATGCACCCCGTGATCGTGTCGACGCGTGACCCTCACGTGTCCCCTACCGGCGCCGTGCATCTCCCGCCCCACGGTATCGGCCCAGCCAGTCCCCCGCTCTTCACCGCCTTTCGCCGTTCGCCAGCAAGATGTCGCGCCGTGAGAACTTTCCCTACTGATTTTCAAGGTGCCGCTGACGCGGCGCGGGGTGGGTGGGCGGCGGCGTCGCGCTGCGCGGCGGCCGCCCGCCGGGGGCGCGCCCCCCCCCCCCCCCCCCCCCCCCCCCCCCGCCAAATGGGCGCCAGAACCAGTCATCAGTTCCGGCGCCCCAGCACGCGGAGCAGCACCCATGGTGTCGGGTGGCGATCTACCTCATGTTCTTCTGCCGGGCTTCGCAGCCCGGACCCGCGACCCGACGCGATTCGCCGACACGTCCTCCTGTTCCTCGCCGAGCGAGCAAGGTCGGCGAATCACGCCGGACTGTGCCTCTCGGGCACCTCGCACGCCCCCACCGTTGTGGCACATTTGTGGCACACGGCGTCGCCAAGCAGCCCGGTCCCCGGTCAGACAACGAACAGCATCCACGCAGGTCAGATCACCTCCTGAGACTCCTGCCGGGTGATCCGATGGCACTCCTAAAGCGGGTGTCGCAGGTTCGAAT
>CAMCQD010000380.1 GCA_945876925.1 uncultured Dermatophilus sp. | reverse complement strand
CGGGCCATTGACTCGACGAATTCCTCGGGCGGCATCGGGCCGACCTCTGCGCGCGCCATCGGGGCCGAGGGGGTCCACGTGGTGGCGATCCGCAGCGGCACCCCGGTGCCGCGCACGGCCTGCTCGAGCACGTCGTAATCGCGCAGCGAGTTGCCGCCGGCGAAGATGTACCCCTCATCGGAAACGGGGGTGTCCAGCTGGATCGTCGCCGGGAAGGGGGTGAACACCACGCGCTCGGGAGGCACTCCCCACGTCGTGGCGAACGCCGCGACCTCATCGCTGGACAGCACGCAGAAGCGCACGTGCTTCCCGTCGATCGCGCGGACCACCGCCCGGGCCAGGTACGGGACCGCCCGGGCCAGCAGCGGCAGGCGCGCTTCGAGCTTGCGGCTGCGGACCTCCCAGGTGGCGTCGGTGATGATGACGCGCGGCGGGCGGGGCAGCCGGGCCAGCGCCATCGCCACGAGCAGATCGCGATAGCGCACGTTCATCGAAACCGACCCCAGCAGGGCGACCGCCTCGTGGGCACGGGCCAGGCGCAGCAGCCGCACCAGATCGCGCGGCGAGCCCGGGGACTCGAACGGCGCGACATCGACGTAGTGATTCCAGCGCGGCGACTCGTTCCACATCGTGCTCAGGACGGGCTTGACCAAGGCGGGCATCGAACCTCCGGGGCAGAAAACAGACGAAGCTGACAGTACTTGCCCGGGCAGGGCACGCAAGTAGGTATTTCCCTGGGGTTGAGCCAGGTCACTCTTCTTGCCGGGGTGCCAGGCCGCTGACCGGGCACGTAAGCGCCCGGGACGCGCCGGGAAGGGGACGGGCCGTCCGGGCGCGCCGGGACGGGGCCCGCCGCTGCTGTCGGCAAGTGGCGGCCCGCCCTGCCTTATGCTCGGCCATAGCCGTGCCGGAACCGCCCGGCACCGGGCAGTCCCGGGCGAGTCCGCGCCGCCCAGGCCCCGGCGCGGCATCCGATCAGCCTGCCCGCACCGGCTCTGCCCGGCGCGGGGAACCCAGGGAGGAACCGCATGTCCGGCGATCCGGTGGTAAGCGTCATCATCCCCTGCTACCAGTCGGCGCGGACCGTGGGCGCCGCGATCTCCAGCGCCCTGACCCAGACCTACCCCCGCGTCGAGGTCGTCGTCGTCGACGACGGCTCCTCCGATGCCAGCGCGGCCGTGCTGGCCGGGTACGGCGACCTCATCCGCGTCATCACCCAGCCCAACGCGGGCGTCTCGGCGGCCCGCAACCGGGCCGTCGAAGCGGCCAGCGGCGAACTCATCGCCACCCTGGACGCCGACGACATCCTGCTGCCGGGGCATGTGGCCGCAGCCGTGGACGCCTGGCAGGCCGCCGGGGGCGGGCGCCGGTTCGTCACCTGCGAGGCCTACGTGCTCGGCCCGGAGGGGATCTTCCCCGGCCGCAGGGTGCTCCCGGCGGGGGCGGTCCCGCCCGCCGCCCAGCGCCGGGCCATCCTGGAGCGCAACATCGTCAGCATCATGTCGCTATTCCCGGCGGCGATGCACCACGAGCTGGGCGGGTTCGACACCTCGCTGACGCACTGCGAGGACTACGACTTCTGGGCCCGGGCAGTGTTCTCCGGGTGGGAGATCGTCTTCCAGGCCCACCCGCACGCGCTGTACCGCCGCGCGGCCGGGTCGGCCTCGCGGGCCTCGGAGAAGATCCTCGCCGGCCTTGAGAAGGTGCGTCGTAACCTGTACGAGCAGCACGGCGCCGAGCTGTCCGGCGAGGAGCGCGAACTGCTCGAGCTGACGCTCACGCACGGCCCCGGCGAAGCCCACGTCGCCGCCGGGGAGAGCGCCCTGGCCAGCGGGGACCGCGAGCGCGCCCGCGACGAATTCGCCCTGGCCTCCCGGCTGAGCCCCGGCGACCGCCGGCTGCGGCTCAAGGCCCGGCTGCTGCGCGTGCCGGGCCTGGCCGGGGAACTCTCCCGGCGTCAGGCGGCGCGCTACCGGCAGACCGGGGACTAAAAGCCCGGGCTCGTTTCGCAAGGCGCGAGGGGCACCCGGCCGGCGCGCTCGTCCTGGACTAATACGGAATTCCCTTGCCTGAGTAAGCGCGCCCGCTAAAGATCCGTACCGGGCGGCCGTTACTATCGTCCCTTAGCCAGCACGGCTGACTTCGCGGCCCGCCAGGCGCCTTTCTCACATGGCCGCCGGATACCCGCCCCTCGAGGCGCATCACGTGCGCGGACCGCACCGGAAAGCGACTGCCTGCGGCCGGCTGAATAGCCGCACCGCGCCGGGCGGCCTACGGACAGGAGCAACGTGGTACAGAACCTCGACACCGAAGGAACCGGATCACCGCTGGCCTCAGCCATCCGGCACAGCAAGCAGCTCATCGGGGCCACTATCGCCGGTGCCGTGCTCGGCGGCGCGGCCGGTTTCGCCATGCCGGTCAGCTACACCGCGGAGACCCGGCTCGCGGTCGGGGCGGGCAGCGATAGCGCGTACGCCATCGCCGGATATCCGGTAGCCGCCCGCGAACTCGCGCAGAACTACGCGCGCTGGGTGCAGAACAACGCCGTCGACGGCTCCTGGCGCCCCGAGGGGGTCTCCTCGGTATCGGCCACCCCGATCCCCGAATCGGGCGTCATCCGCATCGAGACGACCGCGCGGGATGAGCAGGCCG
Organism: uncultured Dermatophilus sp.; assembly: GCA_945876925.1. Taxonomy (GTDB): domain Bacteria; phylum Actinomycetota; class Actinomycetes; order Actinomycetales; family Dermatophilaceae; genus Dermatophilus. Next base: position 297 of record CAMCQD010000380.1, on the reverse strand, counting down.
CGATCAGCGGGGCCGACAAGGTCTCCGCCTCGCTCATGCAGGCCGTCATGGCGATCGAGGGTTCAGGGGGCGCCCAGGCGGCCCTCACCGAGTACCGCAAGCAGTCCGCGGCGGTGATCAGCGCCCAGGCCAATGCCTCGCTGGCCGAGTCGGCGTACGAGCGGTCCCCCAGCACGGCCAGCGCCCGCGCCCTGGCCACGGCCCGCGCGGCCCTGGCCGATGCCCAGCTCATCCAGGGGGCGCAGGGCGACAAGTACCGCCGGATCGCCTCAGAGGACAGCGCAGTCTCGCAGCTCA
>CAMCQD010000379.1 GCA_945876925.1 uncultured Dermatophilus sp. | reverse complement strand
GGTCATCGGCGCGGACCGGCCTGGGGGCCGCCGGCCAGGCCCCGCAGGCCCGGTGCCCGGCCAGGGCCGCCCGGGCCGAGCGGCCTGCCGCGACCAGATGAGGAACGCTGGGCCCGACTACGATCGGGCCAGGCGCGAACCGCGAGGTGAGGGTGCCCACGACCGCCAGGGGACGGGAGACGCCGCCGAGCACCACGACCAGCCGCCGTCCCTGCACGGCGAACAGGCTGTCGACGTCGGCCCGGCGCAAGGTAGCGCGCATCGCCTCCACCGCGGCTGAGGCCGAGCGCGGCGCGGTGCCGACCGCCACGGCCACGTCGGCGCGGTCCCGCCAGCCGATGGTCGTGGCCCGGGAGAGCAGCTCGTCGTCATGCTCGCCGCGCACGATCGCGTCCACGACTAGCGACTCCAGCCGGGCATCCCACGCCCCGCGGGCCTCGGCCGCCGTCGCGTACACCTGCGCAGCGGCGAAGGCGATCTCCCGCGAGAAATGCGCCACCGCGACGTGCAGCTCGTCCTCCTCCCCGGGGGCGGCCAGGTCGACCACGTGCCGTTCCACCACGGCGACCACGACCCTGGCGAGGTCGACTGTCTGCCCCAGGCTGATCGAGCGGGTCAGCTCGGGCGGAGCCACCGCGAAGACGGAGGCGAACAGCCGCCCCGAGGCGGCACCCGAGCGGTACCACTCGACGAAGGCGCGGATCGCCGACTGGGCGATCAGCCCGATCCAGGAGCGGTCATCGGCGCTGAGGGAGTGGTACCACGGCAGCGTCGACTCCAGCTGGCCGCGTGCCTCGGCGGTGATCCGGTCCGCGGAGGCGGCGATGGCGCTGATGGTCGCCTCGCCTACGCGGCGCTCCCCGGCGGGTTCCCCCGCGTACGGCAGCATCCCCGGGCCGGGCGTCCCGGCCAGGCCGGGCCCGGCATCCGCGGCAGGCCAGGATGCGGCGGCAGTCACCCGCTCCGGCGAGCCGGCTGGCGGGCCGGAGCCAGGGCTGCCCGCGGCAGCGGCCGCCCCGGACGGGGCCGCAGCGGTATCACCGGCACGGGCAGCAGTGCTGGCGTCGGATGTCGGGCTGGGCACGATCGCAGTGTATGGGCACCTTCCGGCGGCGCCGGTCCACATCATGGGGCCAGGACCACGCCGCAGGCCGGGATTCCCGTGCCCCCGGGGCGTTCCGCGGGCACGGCGGGAGGGCCCGGCCCGCAACCGGACCGGGCCCTCCCGCCAGCGTTCAGCCGCGCGGGCCGCTTCACCTTGGGCAGCAGCGGCCCGCGCGGTTCAGGCGTCCCCGCCGGCGTTGCCGGAGGTGCCCGCGGTGGGGTCGTCGATGCGATACCGCTGCGCGGCCTGCACCGCCAGCGAGCGGTCGATCTCGCCGCGGTCGGCCAGCGCGATCAGCGCCCGCACCGCCATCGAGGGGCCGTCGATGTTGAAGAACCGGCGGGCCGCCGCCCGGGTGTCGGAGAACCCGAAGCCGTCGGCGCCCAGCGGGTGGTAGTCCTGCGGCACCCAGGGGCCGATCTGGTCCTGGACCTGGCGCATGTAGTCCGAGGTGGCGATGACCGGGCCGGGCGCCTCAGCCAGTCGCTGGGTGACGTAGGGCACCCGCCGCGGCGCACCGGGGTCGCGCAGCGCCTCGGCGTCGCACTCCATCGCCTCCCGGCGCAGCTCGGTCCACGAGGTGACCGACCAGACGTCGCCGGCGACGCCCCAGTCGTCGCGCAGCAGCTGCTGGGCTTCCAGTGCCCACGGCACGCCCACGCCGGAGGCGAGCAGCTGCACCCGCGGGCACGAGGCCAGGTCCTTACCCTCGGGGGCGCTGCCCGGGGCGAGCAGGTACATCCCCTTGAGGATGCCCTCGGTGTCCACTCCGGCCGGCTCGGCGGGCTGGACGATCGGCTCGTTGTAGACCGTCAGGTAGTAGATGACGTCCTCGCCGGCGTCGCCGTTCTCGCCGAACATGCGGCGCAGGCCGTCCTCGACGATGTGGGCGATCTCGTACCCGTAGGCCGGGTCGTAGCTGACCACGGCCGGGTTCGTGGCCGCGAACAGGGGCGAGTGGCCGTCCATGTGCTGCAGGCCCTCACCGGTCAGCGTGGTCCGCCCTGCGGTGGCGCCGATGAGGAAGCCGCGGCACATCTGGTCGGCGGCGGCCCAGAACGCGTCGGCGGTGCGCTGGAAGCCGAACATCGAATAGAAGATGTAGATCGGCAGCAGCGGCTCGCCGTGGGTGGCGTACGAGGAGCCCGCGGCGGTGAACGCGGCCGCCGAGCCGGCCTCGTTGATGCCCAGGTGCAGCAGCTGGCCCTGCGGGGATTCCTTGTAGGCGAGCATGAGCTCGGCATCCACCGCGGTGTAGCGCTGGCCGTGCGGGTTGTAGATGCGGGCCGTCGGGAAGAACGAGTCCATCCCGAAGGTGCGCGCCTCGTCCGGGATGATCGGCACCACCCGCTTACCGAATTCGCGGTCGCGCATGAGCTCCTTGAGCAGCCGCACGAACGCCATCGTCGTGGCGACCTGCTGCCGCCCGGAGCCCTTCTTCACCGCGCGGTAGGCGGAGTGGTCAGGCAGGTGCACCGGGGCGTGCGAGCTGCGCCGCTCGGGCACGAATCCGCCCAGCTTGCTGCGGCGCTCCAGGGCGTACTCGACCCGCTCGTCGTCCATTCCGGGGTGGTAGTACGGCGGCTGGTAGGGGTCGGCCTCGAGCTGCTCGTCGCTGATGGGGATGTGCAGGGTGTCGCGCAGCGCCTTGAGGTCGTCCAGGGCGAGCTTCTTCATCTGGTGGGTGGCGTTGCGCCCGGCGAAGTGCGATCCCAGCGTGTAGCCCTTGATGGTGTGCGCCAGGATGACCGTGGGCTGGCCGGTGTGCTTCACGGCCCGGTCGTAGGCGGCGTAGATCTTGCGGTAGTCGTGGCCGCCGCGCTTGAGCTTCCACCAGATGTCCTCGTCGCTCCAGGACT
>CAMCQD010000378.1 GCA_945876925.1 uncultured Dermatophilus sp. | reverse complement strand
CCGATCCATGACGGGCTGCTGCAGGCCCGCGGACGGGAGCTGTACATGCGCCAGATCGGCACCTTCGGCGGCGGCACCCCCGGGGCCGGCGCGCGCCCGCTGGCCTGGGCGGATCTAGCCGGAGCCGGCGCGGTGGAGTTCGCTGCCTGACCCGGCCCCGGGCGTGCGGGAATCCGCGGGCGGGGCTGCTGCGGTCCCCGCCCGCTGGCCTTCCCGGATCCTGGCCTGGTCAGCGGCGCCGGTCAGCCGCCGGACAGGCGGGTGGCGTGCCAGGCCGCTCCGATGATCCCGGCGTCGTTGAGCAGCCTGGCCGGCATGATCGGGGTGCGCAGGTCCAGCAGGGGCAGGAATTTCTCCGACTTCTTGGAGACTCCGCCGCCGATGACGAACAGATCGGGCCACAGCAGGTTCTCCAGCGCGGAGAAGTACCGTTGCAGCCGGGAGGCCCACTGATGCCAGGACAGGCCTTCCTGCTTGCGGATGGAGTTCGCGGCCCGGGTCTCGGCGTCGTGGCCGTTGATCTCGATGTGGCCCAGCTCGGTATTGGGCACCAGCGCGCCGTCCACCATCACCGCGGTACCGATCCCGGTGCCGAGGGTCACCACGATGATGGTGCCCTGCACCCCGGCCGCCGCGCCGTAGGCCAGTTCGGCCATGCCAGCCGCATCGGCGTCATTGACCACCGTCACCGGACGGCCCAGCCGTTCCTGCAGCCGGGCCTGCGCATCGGTGCCGATCCACGTGCTGCTGATATTCGCGGCGGTGCGCACGACGCCGTGGGTGACCGCCGCCGGGACGGTCACGCCCAGCGGCGAGCCGTCGCACAGGCCGGCGAAGTGGCCGGCCACCTGGGCGACCACGTCGATGACCGCGTCAGGGGAGGCACCCTCAGGGGTGTCGATGCGTAGCCGCTCGGCCGCGAACACGCCCCGCTCCAGGTCGACGGGGGCGCCCTTGATGCCGCTGCCGCCGATGTCGATTCCGAGGGGGAGTGAAGAACGTGCCACGGTTGCTCCTGCAAGGTGCGGGCGGAATGGTGCTGATTCTGCTGGTGGCCCAGGGGGCCGGCCCGGCGGCCTGCCGATGCCGCCGGCTGCCTTTTTAGCCTAATCGCGGATCAGCCAGGCCGCGAAGTCAGCGGACCCGCATGAGGGCCCGCGGGACGGCCAGGTGCCGCGCTGGACGTTCACCCACGCGCCCGCCCCGGGGTGGTGGAATGGTGCTGCGGGTGCGGAAAGCAAGCGGAAACGCTTGGGAATGCTAGGGAAAGGCGGAGCGCGGTGGCTCTGTGCATCGGGGTTGACATCGGCGGTACCAAGATCGCCGCGGGCGTGGTCGACGAGGACGGCACCCTGGTAGCCAGCGCCCGCCGCCCCACCCCGGCAGATGGCGCCACCGGGATCGTCCGGGTCTGCGGTGACCTCGTCACCGAGCTGCGGCGCTCGTATGAGGTGAGCGCGCTCGGCATCGGCGCAGCTGGCTTCGTCGACTCGCAGCGTTCCACCGTGATCTTCGCCCCCAACGTGATGTGGCGTAATGAGCCGCTGCGGGCGCGGCTGGAGGCGGTTACCGGGCTGCCCACCGTCATCGAGAACGACGCCAACGCGGCCGCGTGGGCCGAGGCGCGCTTCGGGGCCGCCCAGGGCGCGCCGGACTGCGTCGTGGTCACCATCGGCACCGGTATCGGCGGGGGCATCATCGTCGGCGGGCGGCTGCTGCGCGGCTCGGGCGGGTTCGCCGCCGAGATCGGGCACATCACCGTCAAGTTGCACGGGCGGCGGTGCGGCTGCGGGCGGTTCGGCTGCTGGGAGCGGTACGGCAGCGGCCGTGCCCTCGTGCATGAGGCCCGCGAGCTGGCCATGTACGATCCTCAGCGCGCCGGCCGGCGGCTCGAGCTCGGCGGCGGCACCCCCGAGGGCATCACCGGGCTGCACGTCACCCAGGCCGCCAAGGAGGGCGATGAGGCGGCCATCGAATGCTTCGACATGGTGGGGGAGTGGATCGGCATCGGCCTGTCCGACCTCGCCTCGGTGCTGGACCCGCAGGTCTTCGTGCTCGCCGGGGGCGTGAGCGAGGCCGGTGAGCTGGTGCGCCGCCCGGCCGTGGCCGGGCTGGAGGCCAACCTGTCCGGGCTGCCCTACCGGCCGCTGCCGCGGGTGCTGCTGGCCACGCTGGGCAATGACGCGGGGATCATCGGCGCCGCCGACCTGGCCCGCACCGCCTGAGGTGCAGCTCCCTGACCGGGTATCGCGGGCGCGGGTCAGGGCAGCGTGAGGATCTCGGCTCCGGTGCTCGTGATGAGCAGGGTGTGCTCGAACTGGGCGCTGTTGCGCCGGTCCCGGGTCACTGCGGTCCAGCCGTCGTCCCACAGCTCGCATTCGGGCGTGCCGAGGGTGAGCATCGGCTCGATGGTGAAGGTCATCCCCGGTTCGATGAGATCGCTGCAGGCGGGCGCGGCGTCGTAGTGCGGCACCACCAGCCCGGTGTGGAACGCCGGGCCGACCCCGTGCCCGGTGAATTCGCGTACCACGCCGAGCCCGTGACGCCGGGCGTAGGAGGAGATGACCCGGCCGATGACGTTGAGCTGGCGTCCCGGCCGGGCGGCCCGGATGGCCCGGGCGAGCGCCTCGCGGGTGTGCTCCACGAGGGCGGCAGTGGCCGGGTCGGCCGGGCCGGCGAAGAAGGTGGCGTTGGTGTCCCCGTGCACGCCGTCCAGGTAGGCGGTCACGTCGATATTGACGATGTCCCCCTCGGCGAGCGGCCGGTCGTCGGGGATGCCGTGGCAGATCACCTCGTTCACGCTGGTGCACACCGATTTGGGGAAGCCCCGGTAGCCCAGCGGCGAGGGGTAGGCGTGGTGGTCGATCATCACCTCGTGCGCGATCGCGTCGAGTTCGCTGGTGGTCACCCCCGGGGCGACCGCTGCCCCCGCCGTCTCCAGCGCGAGGGCGGCCACCCGCGACGCCC
>CAMCQD010000377.1 GCA_945876925.1 uncultured Dermatophilus sp. | reverse complement strand
CGGGTCCCCGAGAAGGTCGCGAAGCTGCGCTTCCCCGATCCGGTGCACTGCGGGCGCACGCCGCTGCGCGCCTCCGGCCTGTCGCGCAGCTTCGGCTCGCTCGAGGTGTTCACCGGCGTCGACCTGGCCATCGACCGGGGCAGCCGGGTGGTCGTGCTGGGGCTCAACGGCGCCGGGAAGACCACGCTGCTGCGCATCCTCGCCGGCCAGGACGCGCCCGACAGCGGCCAGGTCGAGCCGGGCCACGGGCTGCGGCTGGGCTACTACGCCCAGGAGCACGAGAACCTCGACCCTGACCGCACCGTCCTGGAGAACATGGTCGCCGCCGCCCCTGACCTGTCCGAGGCCGAGGCCCGCAAGGTACTCGGATCCTTCCTGTTCTCCGGGGATGCGGTGAGCAAGCCCGCCGGGGTGCTCTCCGGCGGGGAGAAGACCCGGCTGTCGCTGGCCACCCTCGTCGTCTCCGGGGCGAACGTGCTGCTGCTGGACGAACCGACCAACAACCTCGACCCTGCCTCGCGCACGGAGATCCTGGCCGCGCTGGGAAACTACCGCGGCGCGGTCGTGCTCGTCAGCCACGACGAGGGGGCCGTGGCGGCGCTGGATCCGCAGCGGGTGCTGCTGCTACCGGACGGGGACGAGGACTTCTGGGGGCCGGACTACCAGGATCTCATCGCGCTCGCCTGAGGGCAGGCCCGATCCGGCAGCGCTTCCGGGCATCGCACCTGAGGGCCAGCCGCGGATGCCCCGCGGTTCAGGCGTCCTCCTCGTCCCAGATCCGCACCCTGGCCGGCCGGGCAGCGCCGCCGGCCCCGGAAGAGCTCGCCAGGTCGTCGCGGACCTCGCGGCGCAGGTACACCGCGACGATGACGAACCCGGTCACCGAGGCGCCCCACCACTGCAGCGAGTACGCCAGGTGCGAGCCGGTTCCGGTATCCGGCGGCAGTAGCCGCTGCGGACGCGCCGGGGCGGTGCCGGAGCCGTCGTCCTCGGCGTCGAGCACCACGTAGGCCGGCCGCAGCCGCAGCCCGGTCAGCTGGCTCGCCTGGGTCAGGCTGATCGAGGCCAGATGCCCCGGCGGGAGCTGATCGCCCAGGGCCGGCTCGCCGGGGCGCAGCCAGCCGGTCACGGTCACCTGCCCCGCGGGGGCGGGCGGGACCTGCGGCAGGATGTCGGCCCGTCCGGCGTTGGGCACCCAGCCGCGGTCGACGAGGATCGCCGATCCGTCCGCCAGCCGCAGCGGCACCAGCACCTCGTAGCCGTAGACCACGTTCTGCGGGCGGTTGCGGGCCATGAGCTGCCCGTCCTGCGCATAGCTGCCAGTGACTCTGACGCGGGTCCACTCGCTGTCCTGGGGGAACTCGCCTGCCCCGGGCGGTAGCACCTCTTCCAGGGCCACCGGGGCGGCCGCGTAGTGCCGCTCGATCCGCTCCGCGCTGGCCGCGCGCTCCTGGTGGCGGCCGAACTGCCACTGGCCCAGGAAGAGGCACAGCGCGAAGAACGCAAGCGCTGCCGCGGCGGCACCCAGCCAGCGCGGCCTGCCGATCCGGGTCAGGTAGGCACGCCACACAGTGGTCACGTTACCGCTGCGATGTGGCGCCTGCGGGACGCGCTACGTTCGTCAGGTGTCGACTCCGGCAAGCCTGAACGACAGTACTATCCAAGCCCGGACCGGTACCACGCGCGTCCCTGCGCTGGTGGACGGGTTCGGCCGGGTGGTCAGCGACTTGCGGGTCTCGCTGACCGACGTGTGCAACCTCCGCTGTACGTACTGCATGCCGGCTGAGGGGCTGCCGTGCATGCCCGCCAGCCAGCGCCTGACCGACGATGAGCTCGTCCGGGCCGCGAGCGTGTTCGTCTCGGCAGGGATATCCCAGATCCGGCTCACCGGGGGTGAGCCCCTGCTGCGGCCGCGCTTGCCCGGGCTGGTCGCCCGGCTGGCCGCCCTGGAGCCCCGCCCCCGCCTGGCGATGACCACCAACGGGCTGTCCCTGGCCCGCTGGGCCGGGCCGCTGGCGAGCGCCGGGCTCGACCGGGTCAACGTCAGCCTGGACACCATCGACCCCCAGCAGTACTGCCGCCTCACCGGGCGGGACCGGCTCAGGCACGTCATCGCCGGGCTGGCCGCGGCCCGCGAGGCCGGGCTGCGCCCGGTGAAGGTCAACGCCGTGGTCATGCGCGGCGTCAACGAGGGCATCGTGCCCGATCTGCTCGCCTGGTGCCTGGAACGCGGCTACGAACTGCGGTTCATCGAGCAGATGCCGCTGGACGCCCAGCACGGCTGGCGCCGCGACCAGATGGTCACCGGCGCCGAGATCCGCGAGCTGCTGGCCCGGCGGTTCACGCTCCGCCCGGCTCCCGGGGAGCGGGGCAGCTCCCCGGCGCAGCACTTCACCGTGGACGGCGGGCCGGGGACCGTGGGCCTGGTCTCCAGCGTGACCGCGCCGTTCTGCGGTGCCTGCGACCGGATCCGGCTGACCGCCGACGGGATGGTGCGCAGCTGCCTGTTCGCCCGCCGGGAACTCGACCTGCGCACGCCGCTGCGCGGCGGCGCCGGGCCCGGGGAGCTGCTCGATCTCATCCGCGAGGAGCTGTGGCACAAGCCCCGCGCGCACGGGATTAATGAGGCCGGTTTCACCCAGCCGGTCCGGCCGATGTCCTCCATCGGCGGCTGACCCCGCCGGCGGCCGTGACGCGCCGGGGCTGCGCGCTCAGCCGGCCGCCCATCCCCGGGTGCGCACCGGGCGCTGCACCTCGTGCCCGCGTACCCGGTCCAGGGCGTCGGCGAGCTGGGCGGCGGCCTGCTCCCCGGCCGTGACCACCGGGCCCGCGGGGATCACCTGCCCGGCCGCAGGACCGGCGGGCCCGCCCGGGGTGGCGTCCACCCGGATGGTGGCGCTGGCCGCGGGAGCGGCCGTGCCCGGCCCGGGCCGGGTGCCGGCGGCGCTCGCGCCGATCGCGCGGGCCGG
>CAMCQD010000376.1 GCA_945876925.1 uncultured Dermatophilus sp. | reverse complement strand
GCACAGGACGCCCGGATGGTCGTCGTCGGCTCGCGCGGGCGGGGCGGGTTCACCGGCCTGCTGCTGGGCTCGACGAGCCGGGGCGTGCTGCACTCGGCGAAGGTGCCGGTCGGGATCGTGCGCGCCCGCAGCTAGGCCCGCAGCGGGGCAGCGAAGAACGCGGGGGGTGAGGGAACCAGCTTGGTTCCCTCACCCCCCGCGTTCATGCGGTGCGGCTGGCTGGCCGCGGGCACGCCCTATCGCCGTGCCCGCCTGGGTCAGCCCTCAGACCACTCCAGCAGCACCTGGCCGCTGGCGACCGCGTCGCCGACCGCGACTGCCACCGCGGCGACCTTGCCGTCCTTGGGGGCCGTCACCTCGGTCTCCATCTTCATGGCTTCCAGGACGAGCACGGTCTCGCCGGCCTTGACCTCCTGGCCTTCGCTGACGAGCACCTTGACGACGGTGCCGGCGATGTTGGCGGTCAGCGCGCTGGCTGATCCCGCCGGGGCCTTGGCCGTGGTGGGCGCGGCGATCGAACCGCCGGAGAACCCGCCCATGTTGATGGCGCCCAGGGCAGGCCTGACTTCCTCTTCGACCTCGACCTCGACGTCGTAGACCGAGCCGTTGACTGTGACCTTCAGCTTCATTTCTTCCCCTACCGGTTCGGTCGGCCTACCGCGTGGGCCGGATGTAGTGCGACTGCTGCAACGCGGCGCGGCCTTGCAGGGCCCAGCTGGAACCCCGCTTGAAGTGCACCTGCTTGATGGTGGCGCGCTTGCCGAGATATGCCGCGACTGCGGCGCTGATCGCGAGGAGCACATCGTCGGGCAGCTCGTCCGGGTTGTACACCGCGGCCAGCTGTGCTTCGAGCTGCTCGACTCGGGCACTCAGCTGGGCGACCAGCTCGGCCAGTTCAGCCACGCCGATCTGGCTCTGGTTCTCGCTCATCGAGAAATCCTTCCTGGCGAGACGCCGATCACATCGGGATGTTGCCGTGCTTCTTCAGCGGCCGCAGTTCACGCTTGTTGGCCAGCTGCTCGAGCGCACGCGCGATGATCCGGCGGGTGGCGGCCGGCTCGATGATGTCGTCTACCTGGCTGCGGGCCGCGGCGACGTACGGGGTCGAGAACGTGTCACGGTACAGCTGGACGAGCTCTTCCCGCTTGCTCGCCGGGTCCTCGGCTGCGGCGATTTCCTTGCGGAAGACGACCCCGGCCGCGCCCTCGGCGCCCATGACGGCGATCTCGGCGGTCGGCCACGCGAACACGCGGTCAGCGCCCAGGTCCTTGGAGCACATGGCCAGGTACGAGCCGCCGTAGGCCTTGCGGAGCACCACGGTGATCTTCGGGACGGTCGCGGCCGAGTAGGCGAACAGCATCTTGGCGCCGTGGCGGATGATGCCGCCGTATTCCTGCTGCACGCCCGGCAGGAAGCCGGGCACGTCGACGAGGTTGATCACCGGGATGTTGAACGCGTTGCAGAACCGGATGAACCGGGCGGCCTTGTCGGAGGCGTCGATGTCGAGCGATCCGGCGAGGTAGTTCGGCTGGTTGGCGATGATGCCGATGCTGTGCCCGGTGATCCGGCCGAAGCCGATGACGATGTTCATCGCCCAGCCGGCCTGCACTTCGAGGAAGTCGGCGTTGTCGACGATGCGGCCGATGACCTCGCGGATGTCGTAGCCGCGCTGGGGGTCGTCCGGGATGATGTCGTTGAGCGATTCGTCGTCCTCGACGCCGTCGTTGCCGTCGACCACCGGGGGCATCTCGGAGTTGTTGCTCGGCAGGAACGAGAGCAGCTTCTGGGCGATGAGCAGCGCGTCCTGGTCGGTGTCGGCCACGAAGTGGGTGACACCCGAGCGGGTCATGTGGGCGTTCGGGCCGCCCAGGTCCTCGGCGGTGACCTGCTCGCCGGTGACCTGCTTGATGACATCCGGGCCGGTGATGAACATCCGGGACTTGTTCGTCTGGATGATGAAGTCCGTCAGGGCCGGGGAGTAGGCGGCGCCGCCGGCGCACGGGCCGGCGATGATCGAGATCTGCGGCACCACGCCGGACAGCGCGACGTTCTGGAAGAAGACCTTGCCGTAGCCGGCCAGGGAGTCGATGCCCTCCTGGACCCGGGCGCCGCCGGAGTCGTTGATGAACACGAACGGGGTGCCGTTTTCCAGCGACGAGTGCAGCGCGTCGGCGACCTTCTCCGAGTGCTTCTCACCGGCCGATCCGCCGGCCACGGTGAAGTCCTGGCTGGCGATGTGGACCGGGCGCCCGAACACGGTGGCGGTGCCGGTGACGACACCGTCGGCGGGCATGACGGCCTTGTCCATGCCGAACAGCGTGGTGCGGTGCTCGGCGAAGAGCCCGAGTTCCTCGAAGCTGCCGTCGTCGACGAATGCGGCGACCCGCTCGCGCGCGGTCATCTTGCCCTGGGCGCGCTGCTTCTCGGCCCGCTTCTCACCGCCGCCGGCCTCCAGCTCGGCGCGCTTGGCGCGCAGCTCGGCGATGCGCTCGGACATGGTCTTTGGCGTGTTGGCCATGGAATGGGGTTCCTCTCTGGATCGCAGTGATCAGTTGTCCGAGGACAACCCGGTCAGGCCGGCTTGACGGAGACCGAGTGGGTCTTGCCGCCGACGGTGATGGAGTACTTGATGGGGCCGCGCACCGGGCCGGTCTTGCCGTCGCCTGCGGCGGCAAGCTTCTCGGCTTCGATCTCCGCGGGATCCTGGCCGACGTTCTTGGGGCCTTCGGGGCGGGTCTTGAAGAAGCCGGGGGCGACCTTGGGGAACATCGCGTAGGTGAGCACGTCCTCGTCGGTGCCGTCGAAGCCGTCCAGCCCGGCGGCCTCGGCGGCCAGCTGGTCCCACTCGTTGCCGATGAGGTCGGCCGGGCGCACGTCGATCGGCTCCTTGCCGGTCTGCGCCTTAGCCAGCTCGACGACCTCGGGGTTCATCTCGCCCAGGGTGAGGCCGTAGTAGCCGAGCACGAGGTCGGC
>CAMCQD010000375.1 GCA_945876925.1 uncultured Dermatophilus sp. | reverse complement strand
TGGTCGGAGGCGGCGACTCGGCTGTCGAGGAGGCGACGTTCCTCACGAAGTTCGCCCGCTCGGTGACCATAGTGCACCGTCGCGACCAGCTGCGGGCGAGCGCCATCATGGCCGCGCGGGCGCAGGAGAACCCGAAGATCCGGTTCGCCTGGAACTCGGTCGTGTCGGACATCCTCGGCCAGGACAAGGTCGAAGGGATCGAACTGACCGGCACCGTCGCCGGCGGCACCCGGATCCTGCCGGTGACCGGGGTCTTCGTCGCCATCGGCCACGAGCCGCGTAACTCGCTCGTCAAGGGCGTCGTCGATCTCGATGAGGCCGGCTACGTACTCACCGAGGGCCGGAGCACGCGGACTAATGTGCCCGGCGTGTTCGCCTGCGGCGACCTCGTGGACCACACCTACCGGCAGGCTATTACCGCAGCTGGTTCCGGCTGCGCGGCCGCGCTCGACGCCGAGCGCTTCCTCGCCGGATCCAGCGCCGGCTGAGCGACCGGCGCTGAACCGCCCCGGACGAGTATCACCGTGATCAGCCGGTGCGGCAGCGCATCCGGCCAGCTCGTCCTCATCCCAGCAGATGTTCACCTAGGAGAATTCATGGCAGCCGTAAAAGAGACCACTGACGCGACCTTCGATTCAGATGTACTGTCCAGCACCACCCCGGTGCTCGTCGACTTCTGGGCGCCCTGGTGCGGACCGTGCCGCGCGGTCGCGCCCATCCTGGAGGAAATCGCCGCCGCCAGCGCAGGCAAGATCACCGTGGTGAAGCTCAACACGGATGAGAACCCTGCTGTGACGGCCAAGTACGGCATCACCAGCATCCCGACTCTCAACGTCTTCGTCGGCGGGCAGGTGGCCAAGTCGATCATCGGGGCCCACCCGAAGCCGAAGCTGCTGCGCGAGCTGGATGAATTCATCGGCTGATCCTCGTGCCGGCATATGGGTGCGGGGGCTGTTTCACGTGAAACGGCCCCCGCACCCATATGTTCACGATTTCAGCTAGCGTCCTCGCTCTCCCCGGCAGCAGCATCGGGCACGTCCCGGATGGCGAGCAGAATCCGGTCGAGATCCTCACGGGAAGCGAACTCGACCGTCAGCTTCCCCTTGGTCCGCCCCATGTTGATGCTCACCCGCGTATCGAGCCGGTCCGCGAGCAGGGCGGCCAGATTATCGAACTCGGGATAGGACTGGCGCGTCCGACGAGAGCGCGGGGCGGGAACCGATTCGTCGGTAGCCACCGCTACGATTTCCTCGACGGACCTCACCGACAGCCCCTCGGCGACGATCCGCTGGGCAAGCCGTTCCATCGCCTCCGCATCCGATAGCCCCAGCAGGGCGCGCGCATGACCTGCGGTGAGCACGCCTGCCGCCACCCGGCGCTGCACCTGCGCGGGCAGCCGGAGGAGGCGCAGGGTGTTACTGATCTGGGGACGGGACCGGCTCAGCCTGGTAGCGAGCTCATCGTGCGTGCAGCCGAAATCCTCGAGGAGCTGCTGGTACGCGGCGGCTTCCTCCAGGGGATTGAGCTGCGCCCGGTGCAGGTTCTCCAGCAGGGCGTCACGCAGCATGGCATTATCCGGCGCGCTGCGGATAATGGCCGGAATCACCGTCAGCCCGGCTTGCCGGGCTGCCCGCCAGCGGCGCTCGCCCATGATGAGCTCATAGGGCGGGTCGCCATCAGCCGGTCGCACCACGACCGGCTGGAGCACCCCGATCTGGCGGATATTCGCGGCGAGCTCGTCGAGTTCCTCCTCATCGAACACGGTGCGCGGCTGCTGCGCATTGGCCCTGATGTCGCTGCAGGGCAGTTCAGCGAAGGTGACCCCCGGAACCTGCCGCAGCCCCTGGGCAGCTGGCGAGGCGGGCTGCCCCGGCCCGCCGCCTGCCGCGGCTCCCCCGGCATTCCCGGAAGCAGCGGATACTGCCTGACCGGGAAGTGAGGCGGGCCGGGACAGGGCCGGGCTGGCGGCAGCGGCCGGCAAGTCACGCGGCACGACCCGGGAACCCTCGAAGAAGACGTCAGATGGCCGCGAGCTGAGCGCATCTCGCGGCGCATCGGTGGGTATGAGGGCCCCCAGTCCCCGTCCCAGGCCTCGCTGGCGTTCACCGGCCATTGTCACTCCTCAACATCGATGGTGACGTGAGCCTAATAATCAATGGCCGACCCGGTACACGCGACGCACCGTACCCGCCGATGTTCCACGTGAAACACAAACAGGCCACCGACGGGAGGACGGCTCAGCGCTGCTGCCAGCGCCCGCCCGGATGCCGCCTAGGCCGGTTTCCAGGGATCCCGGGAGGCGAACTCGCGTGCCGCGTCAAGGTACGCCAGCGAGCCGGTGCTCATCGGGTCATAGGTGAGCACCGTCTCGCCATGACTCGGAGCTTCGGATACGCGCACCGAACGGGGCACCATCGCGTCGAGCACCTGCCCGGCGAAATGGCTGCGCACCTCCTCGGCCACTTGCGCCGACAGCCGGGTCCGGCCGTCGTACATGGTCAGCAAGATGGTGGAGATGTGCAGGTCGGGATTGAGGTGACGGCGGATCATGTCGATGTTACGGATAAGCATCGATAGTCCCTCCAGGGCGTAGTACTCGCACTGGATGGGAATGAGGACCTCCGCCCCGGCAACGAAGGCGTTAATCGTCAGCAGCCCGAGGCTAGGCGGGCAGTCGACGATGACGTAATCGATCCCCTCGCCACGTGCGGCCAGATCGGCCAGGTAGGACTCGATGGCGCGCTTAAGCCGGGTTTCCCGGGCGACGAAGGAGACGAGCTCGATCTCAGCACCCGCCAGCTCGATCGTGGCCGGCACGCAGGACAGTCCCGGGATGAGCAGGCAAGGCTGAATGACCTCGGCCAGCGGCACATCCTCGACGAGGACGTCATAGATGCTGTCGACCTCGGAGTTGTGCGGCACCCCCAGCGCGGTGCTGGCATTGCCCTGCGGATCGGTGTCGATGACGAGGACGCGCGG
>CAMCQD010000374.1 GCA_945876925.1 uncultured Dermatophilus sp. | reverse complement strand
ACCAGCGGCGGGTAGCCGGCGTCCTTGCGGACCCGCGGCACCTCCTCGAGCACCTCGCGCAGCCGGTCGCCCGCGCCCTGCTGCTTGAGCTGGGACTCCATGTTGGAGATCATGCCGCCGGGGATCTGGCTGTCGAAGATGTCGGTGTCGACGGTGTAGGCCGACATGAACTTCTGGTAGCGGGGCTTGATCTCGGCGAAGTGGCGCTTGATGTTGCGCAGCAGCTCCTTGTCGAGGTCGGCGACGTAGCCGGTGTCCTCGAGCATCTCCTGCAAGGACTCAGTGGGGTTGTGGCCCGGGCCCAGCGACAGCGAGCTGATCGCGGTGTCGACCACGTCGGCGCCGGCCTCGATGGCCTTCATGAGGGAGACCAGCGTGACGCCGGTGGTGGAGTGGCAGTGCACGTTGACCTGCATGCCGGGCAGCTCGGACTTGATGGCCGAGACGATGTCGTAGGCCGGCTGCGGCTTGAGCAGCGCCGCCATGTCCTTGAGCGCGATCGAGTCGACGCCGAGGTCATTGAGCTGCCTGGCCAGCTTGACGTAGCCCTCGACATCGTGCAGCGGGCTCGTGGTGTAGCAGACCGTGCCCTGGGCGTGCTTGCCGACGCGCTTGACCGCGGCGATGGCGCGCTCGAGGTTACGGGGGTCGTTGAGGGCGTCGAACACGCGGTACACGTCCATGCCGTTCTCGGCGGACTTCTCGACGAAGTGGTCGACGACGTCGTCGGCGTAGTGCCGGTACCCCAGGAGGTTCTGCCCGCGCAGCAGCATCTGCAGGCGGGTGTTGGGCATGAGCTTGCGGAAGGTCCGCAGCCGCTCCCACGGATCCTCATTGAGGAAGCGGATGCACGAGTCGAACGTTGCCCCGCCCCAGCACTCGACGCTCCAGAACCCGGCCTTGTCGAGGTCGGCGCAGGCGCCGACCATGTCTTCGAGGGCCATCCGGGTGGCCATCAGGCTCTGGTGCGCGTCGCGCAGGGCGAGCTCAGTTACACCGATGTGTCGCTGCGATGTCATGTCCGCATGCTGTCATGCGCGCACCCGTGAGTGCAGGGACTTCGCCCGGAATGAGGACGTTAGTCACCCGAAAGCCCACCAGATGCGGGTAGGGCCGCGCATGCTTAAAGGTTCGGGTGCCGGCGTGTCAACCCCGCTCTCAGGTACCCCGCGAGGCGCGAAACGCCATGCGCCGCATGAGCCGCGGCCCCGGCCCCGGAGCCGCGTAGGCTAGCACCCGGGTCTTGGGAGCAGGTGACGCAGGGGGGTGTCCGGTAAGGCCCGGTCCCTCCGGCTCTCTCAGGGAGTGTTGACTGTGATCAGCCTGGTCAACGTCGTCAAGCGATACCCCGGCGTGAAGAAGCCCGCGCTCAGCGGCGTCTCGTTCGATGTCGCCCGCGGCGAGTTCGCCTTCGTCGTAGGGGCTTCCGGCTCGGGGAAGTCCACCCTCGTGCGGCTGCTGCTCGCCGAGGAGAAGGCCACTTCCGGCTCGGTGCACGCGGTAGGCCGCGACGTGGGCGCGCTGCCGCGCCGGGAGATCCCCGCCCTGCGGCGCGCCATCGGCGTGGTGTTCCAGGACTACCGGCTGCTGCCGGACCGCGACGTCGCCGGGAACGTCGCCTATGTGCTGCACGTGCTGGGCCACAACCCCGCCGACGTGGCCGCCGCCGTGCCCGGGACGCTGGAGATGGTCGGCCTGGCCGGGCTGGAGCACCGGCTGCCGCACGAGCTCAGCGGCGGTGAGCAGCAGCGCGTGGCGATCGCCCGGGCACTGGTCAAGCGCCCCGAGCTGATCCTGGCTGATGAGCCGACCGGCAACCTCGACCCGGCGGCGACCCGCGAGATCGTCGATCTGCTCACCCGGATCAACGCCGACGGCACCACCGTGCTCATGGCCACCCACGACGAGCAGGTGGTCGACGCTGCCCGGCGGCGGGTGATCGAGCTGCGGGACGGCAAGGTCGTACGGGACGACCCGGTCGGCGGCTACGCCCGTCAGGAGGCCTGATGCGACCGACGTTCCTCGCCCGCGAAGTGGGCACCGGCCTGCGCCGCAACGTGCCGGTGTTCGCCTCCATCGTCATCGTCACCATGGTGTCGCTGTTCTTCCTCGGCGTCGGGCTGCTGGCCGGCCGCCAGGTCGAGTCGGCCAAGGGGTACTGGTACGACAAGATCGAGGTGTCGATCTTCCTGTGCACCGCCAGCTCCCATGAGCCCAGCTGCACCGGCGGGCAGTTCACCCCGCAGCAGCGGGACGACCTGGTCGAGCTGCTGCGGGCCTCGTCGGCGACGATCGCCTCCTATCAGTTTGAATCCCAGGAGGAGGCGTACGCCCGCTTCCGGGAGCAGTTCGCCGGCAACCCCGTCTTCGCTGAGACGCCTAAGGAGGCCATCCCGGCGGCGTTCCGGGTCAAGCTGGTCAACCCCGAGGAATACCGCCTGGTCCATGACGCGTTCACGGGCATGCCCGGGGTGGCCGCGGTGCGGGATATCCGCGAGGTGCTCGACCCGCTCATCCGGGTGCTCGGCATGCTGCGCACGGGCGCCTGGGCGCTGGCCGGGATCCTGCTGCTCGCCATGGTGCTGCTGGTGTCCACCACGATCCGGCAGGTGGCCTGGAGCCGGCGCCGGGAGACCAGCATCAAGCGCATGGTCGGGGCCTCGGCCGCCGCGCTGCAGCTGCCGTTCCTCGTCGAGACGCTCATCGCGACCACGGCCGGGGCGGCGCTCGCGGCGGGCGGGCTGCTGCTGGGAGTGCGGTTCGGGATCACCGCGCTGGCGGACCGGTTCCCCGACTTCGCGTGGATTTCCGCTGCGGACGTCTGGGTGATCGCCCCGGTCCTGCTGGCCGTCTCGGCGGGGGTGACGCTGGTGGTCTGCCTGGTCACCCTGGCCCGCTGGGTGCGAGTCTGACGGGCGGAGCCCGGGGCCCTCGCCGTCTCGCGGGTCAGCCGTGCCGCCGGCGGGGCGCCGCTGTACCG
>CAMCQD010000373.1 GCA_945876925.1 uncultured Dermatophilus sp. | reverse complement strand
CAGCGGTCAGCCCCGCCACGCCGGCCACCGCCGCCGGGCAGGCCCCGGCCGCCGCGAACGCCTCCGCCACCTCGCCTGCCGCGAACGGGAATCCGCCCGCAGCCACGCCCATCGCCGGAGCCGGCGACCCGGGCAACACCGCCCCGGCGGCTCCCTCCGCTACCCCCGGCGGCACCGCGCCCGGCACGGCCCCGGGCGCCCCGATCACGGCCGGCAGCCCCGCCGACGACGGCGTCACCCTGCCCGGGATCATCCCGGCGGGCGGCTCGTCCCCGTCAGCCACCACTCCGACCGGCTCCGCCGGGGGAGCGGGCATCTCCGCCGTAGTATCCGCGCCCGCAGCCGACCAGGCCGATGTCGTGCTAGCCACCGCCGCGGCCGCCACCCCGGCGGTCAGCGACGAGACGCTGCCCGCACCCGGCAGCCCGGCCGGGACGGGAACCCCGGCCCAGGACCAGGACCCCGGACAGCCCGCCCCGGTGCTGCCCGCACCCGCCGGCTCCGGAACGGACCAGCCCAGCGACCAGGACCAGGCCAGCGACCAGGCCGGGATCCGCTACCCCGAGGCGGTTCCCCGCCTAGCCGACCTGCACGGCCAGGCCGGGGAGGACCTGGCGGTCGGGACCGCAGCCGACCGCCGGTTCGCGGCCGTGTCCATGAACGCCGCCAGCCCGGCAGACCCGGCAACCCCGGACACCACCCCGGCCCCGGCCGCTACGCCAGCCTCCGCCCAGGCCAGCGAGCCACTGCCGGCCCAGGCCACGGCCTCCCCGGCGGCCAGCGCCACCTCCCCGGCAGCCGCCAGCGCGGCAACCGCCGCTGCCCCGGTCACGGCCGCCACGCAGCAGGCGTCCGCGACGACCGCGCCCGCTTCGCCCCCGCTGGCCAGCAACGCGCCCGTCGTCCCCGTGTACCAGCAGCTCGTACAGCACATCTCGCCGATGCTGCGCGGCGTCGACGGCACCTACGCGCTCATGCTCCAGCTCACGCCCGCCCACCTGGGCGGCGTGCGGGTGTCCATGCAGCTGCGCGACGGCACCGTGTCAGTCGCGGTCCGGGCCGTCGAGGGCATTGCCCGGGACATGCTGCGCGAGAACCTCGCCGATCTGCGTGACTCCCTGGAGCAGCTGGGCGTTCAGGTCGGCTCGATCGACATCGGCTCCGGGGGCGCGGACGAGCACGCATCGTTCGCCGACTTCCTCGGCGAGAACCCGGGCGGTTCGCAAGGACGGTCCCGCTCCGGCGGAGACCCGGCAGCCGGCCACCGGCCTGGCAACGATGCCAGCTCACCCCCGCACAGCGAGGAAAGCGAACCGTCCTCATCCCTCGACGTGCGCCTCTGACCCGCTTCGCGATTCACCGCTGAGGAGAACTCATGACCAACGTCACCGGTGTCGGCACCGGCACGAACGGCATCGCAGCAACCGGTGCCGCCACGAACACCACCGGTGCGGCCGCGCAGAGCGCCACCGTGCAGGAAACCGCCTCGGGCACCGTCGTGAAGATCAAGCAGGCCGACGGCTCCACCTTCGACTACGTCATCCCGGCCATCTCCCGGGACGACCAGGGCAACTGGGTATCGAAAGCCGCCACCGGAATGGAAGAGGTGGCCAAGACCCAGAACGCCAAGGTGAGTAAGGCCCTCAAAGCCGACGACTTCATGCGGCTGCTCGTCGCCCAGCTGCGTTACCAGGATCCGAGCAATCCGGCCGACACCTCGATGATGATGCAGCAGACTGCATCGATGGCAATGATCGAGCGAGTCAACGAGATGGCCTCGGCCGCGTCCACGATGAGCACCTCGGCGCAGAACCTATCCGAGGCCAACACCAAGCTGGTGAGCTCGAACGAGGCCATGTCCAAGCATCTGAGCGCCCTGCTGGCGCAGCAGAGCCTGTCCGCGGCAATCGGGCTGATCGGGCAGAACGTCACCTACAAACAGGGCAGCGGTGATGCATCTGTGTCCAAGACCGGCGTCGTGGAATCAGTCAAGCTGGGCGATTCCGGGCCGATTCTTACCGTGAACGGGACCGATGTCGTCATAGGTGACGTCACCGGCGTGAGCCGCACCGCCAGCACGACCACCACGGCCGGCTCCGCCGCCGGTAACGCCGCGGCGGCCGGGTAAGGGTCCCTGCGCTAACTCCGGGCTCCCGCTCCGGCCACTTCCGCTCACGGATGATGCGGAACCTCCCAGTCAGGGATGACGACATATTGAACCGCCGGCCCTTTCCCCTCCGTAAGGCTCCGGCACGGCGGCGATCCCGCCGAGCGACCACACCGACGGCGACCCCGTCTCGTCCCGCTAGCTGCCTGCAACGCTCACCGGATCCCACGGTGAGCAGGAGGATTCCCCGCTCATGATTCGTTCCATGTGGTCGGCCGTCTCCGGCCTCCGCAACCACCAGATCTACCTCGACGTCACCGGCAACAACATCGCCAACGTCAACACCCACGGCTACAAGTCGACCCGGGCGGTGTTCGAGGACAGCCTCAGCCAGGTCGTCCGGAACGCCTCGGCACCCAATGCCAACAATGGCGTCGGCGGCATGAACCCCACCCAGATCGGCCTGGGCGTTCGCCTCGGGCAGATCCTCGGAAACTTCACCCAGGGCGGATTGCAGGTCACCAACGTTGCCACGGACATCGCCATCCAGGGTGACGGATTCTTCGTCATCGACCGGGGCGGCGAGAAGTTCTACACCCGCAACGGGGCGTTCTCGCTCGACAAATCCGGTGACCTGGTGACCTCGGATGGCTCGTACGTGCAGGGCTGGATGGCGACCGGAAGCCCGGCGGCGACTCCTACGCCGGGCCCGAACGGCTCCATCACCGATCCCACGGAGAAGATCAACATCTCGGTCGATACCTGGCGGTCCTTCCAGATCGCCCCGGACGGTGCCATCAGCGGCGTAAAAGTGGGCGATGCCACCGGGACGCTGGTCAAGGTCGGGCAGCTGGCGCTGTCGAAGTTCAACAACCCCCCGGGCCTGG
>CAMCQD010000372.1 GCA_945876925.1 uncultured Dermatophilus sp. | reverse complement strand
GCCTTAGGAGCATGTGCTTTCGAGCGTGAAGGTTCAAGTCCTTTCATCCGCACCACGGTGCCCTTATACGAACCCGCACCAGCAGAGGGCCCGCCTGTGGCCGCCTCAAACGAATCGCGCTCACCCACTCGGGTGGGCGTTGTTCGTGGTGAGGAGGAGGTTGAGGAGTGAGAGGAGGCGCTGGGAGCCGAGCAGGACGAGAGGTCTGAGGGTGCAGTGGAGGGAGCAGTGCGACGCTTTGTCCCTGGCCTTGTCTTCCGCTTCGGCTCGTCTGCCTGCTTATCGCCGGGCGGCCGCGGTGCCGTCTGCCGGGCCACGGTCAGCAGTCGTGGGCTGCTCAGCTCGTTGAATGGGAAGGCCAAGACGACGGCAGCGCTGGTGTGGCTGTGGGAGTCTCGGACCAGGATGGGTGGTGCGGTGCCTGTCAGTGCAGCGCTGCCGCTGTCTCCAACTCCGCCCGCTGCTGACGATGACCTGGCAGTCAGGTTGACTGCAGTGAGACTCGCACCAGCGCTGGCCGCTTGCTCGGCCAGGCTCCGTCCACCAGCCTCACCGCTGCCATCCATACTGACTGACACACCACCTTCGCCTGACTTCAAGTTCCCATCCACGGCAGGCTCACTGCTCCGCTCGCTCAGCTCGCTGTCCGCGCCCATGCCAAGGTGGTCGCCGTGGCTGGTGTCGCCGTCTTCGCCTGTGTCCGCACCGTCGCTGAGGGTGCCGCCACTGCGGGCCTTCTCGCTCATCCCCTTGATGACCTCATTAGCTAAGTCCCGGGAGTAGAACTCAGCGATGGAGGACATGATGCCATGCAGCAGCATCCCACCAGGCGTCTGGTCGATGTTCTCGCTGGTGGAGACCAGCCGGACGCCGGCCTCTTCGAAGGCTCTGTTGATCTCCACGTCGTCAGCCCGATTGCGGGCCAGACGGTCCAACTTGTGCACGATGACGTAGTCGATGGGCTCCAGTGGGCTGGTCGACCTGTTCACCTCGTCGCTAGTGCCTGCCGTACCAGCCTGCGTCGCGGAGGAGCCCTGCCGCCCAGTCGAGCGACCAGACAGGCGCCACGCCTCATGGCCAGATGCCGCCTGCGCGCCATTGCTCTCCTGCAGGTAGGCCAGCATCTGCTGCAAGGCCGGCCGGTCGGCGCTACGGGCCGACTCACCGCGATCCACGAACTCCTTGACGATGAGCGCACCGACACTGGCGGCCTTGCGCTTGTTAGCCGCCCGCTGGGCTGGGATGGAGAAACCCTCCTCAGTGCCACCTCGCTCGGCCTGCTCCCGAGTCGACACCCGGATGTACGACACGGCACGCCTCGGCGTCAGCGCCTAGCTCATCGCGGCGAAGGGATCCGGCGCACCCAGCGAGTCGAGGGTGGTGGATCCGCCAGAGCGAGGCCTGAGGTCAGTGCCACCACGCGGGCTGACACCACCAGACCACGCTACGCCATCCGTACCTGCTGCCTTACTTCCAATCATGATAACCTCCTCTCATGCCCTATCTGATCTATTCGAGCCCGTTCTGAATCTATTGACGCTCAGTTGGGCGGAAGAGTCAAGTCGGAGAAGAGGGCATGCAGCGCTCGACGAAGCGTCGGAGACGCAGGAGGCGGCGCTTCGCAGGGGACGATGAAGCATAGGGCGACCACCAGGACCTAAGCCCGAAGAGCGGTGGTTGACGCCGTGAAGATCTGGGTCACCCCCACTCACACTGAGCTCAAACCCCTGACGCCACGACACACACCCCAACCACAGCACGCCGGTATCTGTCTACCTGGCATCTCATGTCCGATTTGTATCTTTCCTACAACTCCTCAGACTGTGCCGCCCGTCACAGTACACCTTGCCCTGCATGGATGACCTGCTCGGATACTGGTCGGCGGGATGACCGTATGTGAGATCGTCGAAGGCGGCCAGGGAGCGGCGGAGGGTGACTTTTCCTTGAAATGGCGGGAGAAAGACGCGAAGTGAGCCCTTATACCATAACTGGTAGTCTTGCGCTCCTACTTTAGCGTGCACTAATGTATGCAACGGCTCACAACGGGAAGTGAGTCGCGCACCGAGGTCGCTCCCACGGCTTCTTCTCGCGGGGTGTCGCGCCCCGCCTCGTATGCAGTGCGACGGCACTGCCACTCAGGTTCGATCCACTGGCACGAGACCACCGGTCATACGTGCTATCTGACCCTGTCCGGAACCGATCGAGCAGACCTGGCCCACGCTGGGCTGAGGTAGCTCAGGAAGGAGCGTTCGTCATGAACCGCTTCACCATCCCATCGTTCCTTCTCCCGCCGTCCCGTCTCACGCGGTGGCTGGCAGCACTGTCAGCAGTGCTCCTTACCGTGCTAGGCGTCGTGGGTGTCACTGCCCCGACCGCCCAGGCGGCGCCGTCGGAGGTGACAGCGACGGTGTTCGACACACCCGAGGTCCGCTACGTCAACGTCCGTGACGGCGCTGGAACTGAGTACACCAAGATCGGTCAGGTGAACGCCGGCGAGACCGTGACGCTTGAGTGCTTCGACTGGACCTATGGTGCCGAGGTACAGGGGCCGTACTCCAGCAGCCGGATCTGGTACAAACTCAAGGGATACGACAACGGTTGGGTCAGTGACGCCTACCTCGAGACTGGCTCCAACGATCCGGTCGTGGCCCAGTGCGACATCCCTTGGCCGGTCGCCGGCGTAGACCTCGGAGCTCCGGCCGGATACACGCACTTCATCCTCCTTGCGCACTACACGGACAGTTCAAGCCAATACTCAGGTCGCCCAGTGAAGCTGCCGTGGAGCTTCTTCGGTCCGGCAAGCGGAGACTTCGCCCAAAAGGCCTACGATCACCCAATCGGTGAGAAGTGGGACTATGCGTCGAGCGAACAGGTCAACGGTGCTGAATTCTACCTATCTCTAGGAAAATTCAACGTCGTCAGAACCTCGCCTAACTGTTTCCGCATCTGGGACACATACGACTTCGACTGGTCCAATGTGGTGACGACAGCTCTTTCTGTGG
>CAMCQD010000371.1 GCA_945876925.1 uncultured Dermatophilus sp. | reverse complement strand
ATGCGGGGCTGCCCACCCCGGCGGTGGTCGCCGAGCAGGTCCGGCTGCGGGCCGGGCGGGAGGTGCCCGCGCCCGTGCCGAGCCCGGTGATGATGACGGCGCTGCGCTGCGGTGATGTCGCGGCGCTGGGGGCGGCGCTGGCGAATGACTTGCAGGAGGCGGCGCTGTCGCTGCGGCCCGGGCTGGCGGGCGTGATCGAGGCGGGGATGGAGTGCGGCGCGCTCGGGGGGATCGTGTCGGGTTCGGGGCCGACGGTGGCTTTCCTGGCCGCCGATGCCGATGGGGCGCGTGATCTGGTCTCGGTGCTGAGCGCGGCCGGGGTGGGTTCCTCGGTGCTGCGCGCGACCGGCCCGGTGCATGGTGCTCACGTCGTGGCCACCGTCACCCCGTAAGCGGCCGGGCCGGCGCGGCCCCTTACGGGGTGCCCGGCGCGATCCGGCCGGGGTGCCGCGTGGTACCGATGTCAGCCCGGTCTGCCAGAGTGGTGCTGGATCTTGCCGGGGCGTGGAAGGAACGGGATGGCGGCGCATCTGCTGGGAGCCGAGGGGCTGCGGCTGGAGTACCCGACGCGGGTGGTGTTCGAGTCCCTGACGCTCGGCATCGAAGAGGGTGACCGGATCGGCATCGTCGGGCGCAACGGGGACGGCAAATCGAGCCTGCTCGGGCTCCTGTCCGGGCTGATCGAGCCGCAGGCGGGGCGGGTGACCCGGCGCGGCGGGGTCCGCTTCGGCGTCCTCAGCCAGGGCGACGACCTCGACCCGGGGGCCTGAGTCGCCCGCGTGATCTCGGGGTTCCGTCCCGAGCACGCCTGGGCCTCGAACCCGGCCATCGGCGACGTCATCGGCGGGGTGGGCGCCGACGTGAACTGGCAGGCGCGGGTGGGTGAGCTCAGCGGCGGGCAGCGGCGCCGGGTCGCGCTGGCCGCGCTGCTGGTCGGGGACTGGGACCTGATCGCCCTGGACGAGCCCACCAACCACCTCGACGTCGAGGGGATCGCCTGGCTGGCCGGCCATCTCAGGCGGCGGTGGGCGGCCGGCTCGGGCGGGCTGCTCGTGGTCACGCACGACCGCTGGTTCCTCGACGAGGTGTGCACCGAGACCTGGGAGGTGCATGACGGCATCGTCGAGCCGTTCGAGGGCGGGTATGCCGCCTACGTGCTGCAGCGGGTGGAACGCGACCGGATCGCCGCCGCCGCGCAGGCCAGGCGGGCCAACCTGCTGCGCAAGGAGCTGGCGTGGCTGCGGCGCGGGGCCCCGGCGCGCACGAGCAAGCCGAAGTTCCGGATCGACGCGGCCAATCAGCTCATCGAGGACGTGCCGCCGATCCGTAACCCGCTGGAACTCAAGCGGCTCGCGGTGGCCCGGCTCGGCAAGGACGTCGTCGACCTGGAGAACGTGTCGGTGAGTTACGGGGACACCGAGGTGCTGCGCGAGGTGACCTGGCGGATCGGCCCGGGTGAGCGCACGGGCGTGCTCGGCGCGAACGGAGCCGGCAAGTCGACCCTGCTGGGGCTCATCGCCGGGACGGTCATGCCCTCGCAGGGGCGGGTCAAGCGCGGCAAGACGGTCCGGATCGGCCTGCTGGATCAGCAGTTCGCCCAGCTGGAGCAGATCGGCGACGATCTGGTGCGCGAGGTGCTGGCCCGCACCCGCACCACCTTCACCGTGGAGGGCCGCGAGCTGACTCCCGCCCAGCTGCTGGAACGACTCGGGTTCGCCCGCGAGCATCTGTCCGCCCGGGTCAGCGACCTCTCCGGCGGGCAGAAGCGCCGCCTGCAGCTGCTGCTCCTGCTGCTGGCCGAGCCGAATGTCATCATCCTCGACGAGCCCACCAACGATGTCGATTCGGACATGCTCACCGCGATGGAGGACCTGCTCGACTCCTGGCCGGGCACCCTGCTCGTGGTGTCGCATGACCGGTACCTGCTGGAGCGGGTCACTGATCAGCAGTACGCCATCCTCGGCGGGCGCCTGCGGCACGTGCCCGGCGGAGTGGACGAGTACCTCGCCCTGCGCAGCGCCCAGGCGGCGGCCAGGACCGCTCCGGCTGCTGGCAGCCCGCGCCCCGGGAAGGGCAGCGGCCAGGCCGGTCCGGGCGGGGCCCCCGCCCTGTCCGGGGCTGAGCGCCGCGCCGCCGAGAAGGAGCTGACCTCGCTGGAGCGCCGCCTCGACCGGCTCGCCACCGCCATCGCCGCCGTGCACGACACGATGGCCGGGCACGACCAGGGCGACTACGCGGGCCTGCGGGTACACGCCGATCACCTGCGCGAGCTGGAAGACGAGGTCACCCAGGCCGAGGAGCGCTGGCTGGAGCTGTCCGAGCGGCTCGGCTAACCGGCGAGGGCGCGTGGCGCGGCCGCCCGGGAACCGTGCCGCCGCAACCGCGCCTGCACCTGCCCGGGTGCATGCGCGATGATGAACGGACCGGCCCCGGCAGCAGCGGGCCGGTACTCCGATCCTCGCCCGGTAAGGCAGCAGCACCTTCCAGGCCCCGTCTATCCGCTAGGGAGCGCGTAGATGCAGTTCGGCATTTTCACCATCGGGGACGTCACCACCGATCCGGTGTCGGGCAGGACCCCGACCGAGCACGAACGGATCAAGAACACCGTCGAGATCGCGCTCAAGGCCGAGGAAGTCGGCCTGGACGTGTTCGCCACCGGCGAGCACCACAATCCGCCGTTCGTGGCACCGGCGAACCCGCCGATCCTCCTGGCGGCGATCGCGGCGGCGACCACGCGCCTCACCCTCACCACGGCGACCACGCTCATCACCACCAACGACCCGGTGCGCCTGGCCGAGGACTACGCCTACCTGCAGCACCTGGCCGGCGGGCGGGTCGACCTCATGCTCGGGCGCGGCAACACCGGGCCGGTGTACCCCTGGTTCGGCAAGGACATCCGCGAGGGCATCAACCTGGCCGTCGAGAACTATGCCCTGCTGCACAAGCTGTGGCGGGAGGAGGACGTGACCTGGCAGGGCAAGTACCGCACCCCGCTGCACAGCTTCACCGCCACGCCGCGGC
>CAMCQD010000370.1 GCA_945876925.1 uncultured Dermatophilus sp. | reverse complement strand
GGCACCGCGCCGATCTGCCGGCCCTGGCCGCCGCCGTCGAGGCCGCCCGGGGCCAGGGGCAGGCCGGCGCGCCGCCGCCCGGCTGAGGTGAGGCGCGCCCCGGCCGGCTATCTGCCCTCCGGCACGGGCCGCGCCTTACCGGGACGGCGTTCTCGCGCTGCCTAGGATGTGCCCCATGCATTCGCGCTCTGCCGCCGTCCTGCTCGCCACGGCCCTGCTCGCCGGTACCGCCGGAATAGCCGGGTGCAGTTCGGGCTCCCCGGCCAGCGGCGCCGCCCAGTCCTCCGCCACCAGCGCGGACGCCTCCGCCGCGCAGTCCCCGGCCCCTGCGGGTGAGGGCTTCGGGCAGACGCTCTCCTGGGACGGACTCGACGTGACGGTCACCACCCCGGTCGCGTTCGCTCCCTCCAAGCTGGCCAGCTTCCCCGAGGGCTCACGGCGGTTCGTCTCGGTCGGCATCAGCGTGCGCAACACCTCCCGTGAGCCGCTGCAGACGATGTTCCTCACCACCTCGGCGACCTCGGGGGGCCGGGACGCGGGCCGGGTAGCGGACTCCGACAACCGCATCGGCGCCCCTGTCACGGCCATCGCCCCGGGCGAATCGCTCACGTGGAACGAGGCGTTCCCGATGCCCGGCGAGGACCTGGCCCTCACCGTCGGCTGGGCGCCTCCCAAGGGCGAGCCAGCCAGCGCCACGCTGACCCTGAGCGGCTACCCGGCGCCGGCTACCCCCAGCGCCTCCGCCACCGGCTAGGCCCGCAGGGCGGGGAGGATGTCGCTGGCGAAGGCATCCAGGAAACGCCGCTGGTCCTCGCCGGGAGCGTGGAACACCAGGTGGCTGAAGCCCAGGGCGGTGTACTCCCGCACGGCGGCCAGGACCGTCTCCGGATCGGAGGCCACGATCCAGCGGGAGGCGATCTGCCCGGGGGGCAGGGCGTCCGCGGCGGCGGCCAGCGCTACCGGATCCGCCAGGGAGTGCTTCACCTCGGCGGGCAGGGCCAGCGGTGCCCAGAACCGGGTGTTCTCCAGGGCACGGCGCGGATCCGGGTCGTAGGAGAGCTTGATCTCGATCATCCGGTCGATGGCGGCGGCGTCCCGGCCGGCTGCGGCCGCCCCCTCGGCGAGGCCCGGGAGCAGCTTGTCCGCGTACAGCTCGCGGCCCTTGCCGGAGGTGCAGATGAGCCCGTCGCCGCGCCGCCCGGCGTAACGCGCGACCACCGGGCCGCCGGCGGCGACGTACACCGGCACGGGCTCGTCCGGGCGGTCGTAGAGGGTGGCGCCGAGCGTGCGGTAGTAGGTTCCCTCGAAGGTGACCCGTTCACCGGACCACAGCCGGCGCATGAGGGAGACCGCCTCACGCAGGCGGGCGAACCGCTCCCGGAAACCCGGCCAGGCCGTCGCCGGATCGTCATCGGCGGCCCGGCCGGTGGCGCCGGCGGCGATCTCGTTCATGGCCTCCCCCGTGCCGACGCCGAGCACGATCCGGCCCGGGTGCAGGCAGGCCAGGGTCGCGAACGTCTGGGCGATCACGGCCGGGTGGTACCGGAAGGAGGGGGTCAGCACCGAGGTGCCCACGATGACCCGCTCGGTGCGGGCCGCGACGTGGGCGAGCCACGGGATCGAGGCGACCGCATGGCCGCCCTCGTGCCGCCAGGGCTGGAAGTGATCGGCGACGAACACGCTGTCCAGGCCAGCCCGTTCGGCGTGCACGGCGAAATCGGCTAGCTGGCGCGGGCCGAACTGCTCCGAGGAGGCCTTGTACCCGATCCGCAGGCCCATTCCCGGCTCAGTCGTCCAGGGGCGAGCGGGGGCCGGCGGGCTGCTCGGGGTGCATGCTCCGCCACGGCCGGTGCAGGCGGAACTTGTAGCCCGAGATCTGGGTGGGCGTGATCTCGATGACGTGCACCTTCTCGGTGTTCAGCCAGGGCCGCAGCGGCAGCTGCTCCGTGCGGCGGCGCTCATCCCCGGTGAGCTCGCGGGCGCGGCCGCGCAGGATGATGCTGGTCGCCCAGGCATGCCCGATCTCGTCGATCTCGAAGGCGACGTCCTCGTCGGCGAGGATGCCGCGCAGCTTGGCGCCGGGTGCCGTGCGGAAGACGAGCGTGCGGTCCGCGACCGCGTAGTTGATCGGCACGATCTGCACCTGGTTATCGAGTTTGTATGCCAGGCGGCCGAACTCGTTCATCGCCAGGGTGTCCCAGCACTGCTCGGGCGTGAGGCCTACGGCTTCCTTGGCCATGGTGTTCCCTTCGTCGGCGGGCGCAGGCCCGGCAGCGCGCCACTGCCGGGGATACCCCCGGCGGCACGCCGGTGCGCTGTGTCCCAGAGTAGTCACGGCGGCGCTGTCCTTGGGGACCGGTGGCCCGGGCGGCCCGCCGGCGGGCTCAGATGAGCGTCTCGAGCACCTCGGCGACGGCATCGGCATCGTGGTGCCCGATCTGGTCGGTGGCCGAGGCGAGCACCTCAGGATGGGCGTTCGCCACCGCGAAGGAGCGCCCGGCCCACCGGAGCATGGGCAGGTCGTTGGGCATGTCGCCGAACGCCCACACCCGGTGCGGCGGGATGCCCCGGGCGGCGCACCAGCTGGCCAGGGTGCTCGCCTTGCTCACCCCGGCCGGGCCGATCTCGGCCAGCCCGGCCGCCCCGGAGAAGGACACGCTCGCCCGCTCGCCCACGACCGCGGTGATGACCCGCACGGACTCCTCAGCTGAGCCCGGCCCGGCCCCGGGCGGGAGGCGCACCAGGAGCTTGCCGATGGTGCCGGTCACCTGCTCGATCGGGCCGCGTACCTCGATCTCATCGCCCCCGGACAGCCGCAGGCGGGTCGCGTCGGAGGCGGCGATGGCGAGGAACCGGTCATCGGCGTGCAGCCCGGTGATCCGCTCGGCGGCGAACCCCGCCCCGGGGACGGCCCGGCGCACGTCGCGCACGATGTCAGCGACGACGCCCGGATCGATCCCGGTGGCGCGCAGCACCTGGCGCTCCTCGACCGCGTACACGAAGGCGCCGTTGGCGCAGATGGCGATGCCGTGCGACC
>CAMCQD010000369.1 GCA_945876925.1 uncultured Dermatophilus sp. | reverse complement strand
GACATCGTCTCGGGCATGGTGAGCACGACGTTGTATCCGCGGGCTGCACCGACCATCGCCAGGGCGATTCCGGTGTTGCCAGAGGTGGCCTCGATGATGGTGCCGCCCGGCTTGAGCTGCCCGCTGGCCTCGGCGGCGTCGATGATCGAGACGCCGATCCGGTCCTTAACCGAATTGGCCGGGTTGTAGAACTCCAGCTTCGCCGCGACCGTGACCCCGCTGCCGGAGGTGTCGATGATCCGGTTGATGCGCACCAGCGGGGTGCGGCCGATGAGCTTGGTCACGTCGTCGTAGATGGGCACGTGATTCCTCTCTTCGTCTACGTGCACGCCGCGTGTCGGCGCGGCCTCCCCTCGGCCACCCAGGCGTGTCAGTTATGTTTTAACCAACTTTAGATTATAGATGGCGGGCGTGCCCACCCAGGCATGGGCCACCGGGTGAGACAATTCCACCAGCACCATTGCGCCGCAAGGCAACCGGCGGATCTCCGGAAGGTAGCCGGCGCCCCCCGCGCACCGGCTAACCCCCGGTGCGCCGCTTCCGGCTCAGCCTGATCGCGACGGACGGGCCCGTCCTTCTCACTGCGAGCGCAGACGACGGGCACCTGACCGCACGCAGCACCCGGCACGCCTTCCTGGCCGGGCGCATGCACGCGGGCCAGGCCCGCGCCCGCCCGCACGCCCGCTGGCCACCTGCTCGGCGCCGCCGGCCAGCCGGGCGCACCTGGCAGCGCCCGGCTGGCTTCCCTGTCCCCCAGGGCAGTTCGCGCAGAGCTACCAGCCAGGATGGCCGTCACTACACTGTCGGCATGTCCGGGCTGCAAGCCACGATGATCCTGCTGTGCATCACGGTGCCGCTGCTGGGATGGACCCTGCTGATCCGGCAAGCGCGGCGCTACCTCGCCCTGTTCCGGGCCGGAGCCGCCGATCCGGTCCGGGCCGATGCTCCCGTCACCCGCACGCTGACCATGCTGCGCGAGGTGCTCGGGCACACCCGGATGGCCCGGCGCCCGGTGGTGGCCC
Source organism: uncultured Dermatophilus sp. (assembly GCA_945876925.1). Classification (GTDB taxonomy): domain Bacteria; phylum Actinomycetota; class Actinomycetes; order Actinomycetales; family Dermatophilaceae; genus Dermatophilus. The sequence continues at coordinate 2,024 of CAMCQD010000369.1, read as the reverse complement.
TGGCGCACTGGTTCGTCATGGTGTCGTTCTTCGTGCTGTCCCTCACCCTGATCCGCGCGTTCTTCCAGCTCTGGTGGCCTGATTTCGCGCTGCCTGGCATCGGCCACTGGGCACCCTGCGAATGGCTCACCGAGCTGTCCGCCTGGGGCGCCCTGGCCGGCATCCTCGTGCTCATGGGCACACGCCTGCGCCCCCGGCCGCGCGCGGAGCACGACCCGGCCGCCCGGGACTCCCGGTTCTACGGCTCATCCCGGTGGCAGGCGTACTACGTCGAGCTGACCATCCTGGGCGTGGCGATCTGCGTGCTCTCCCTGCGGACCCTGGAGTACCAGCTCGCCCTCAAGACCGGCACCGGACCTGAGACCTGGGTGCACTTCCCGCTCACTGCCTGGATGAGCGGGGTCTGGGCGGGCATGCCAGCCTGGTGGATCACCGAATCCATCCACGTGGTCGCCGGGGTGAAGATCCTCATCTCATCCGCCTGGATGATCGTCATCGGGCTGCAACCTGACATGGGCATCGCCTGGCACCGGTTCCTCGCGTTCTTCAACATCTGGTTCCAGCGCGACCCGTCCGGCCGCCCCGCCCTGGGCGCCGCCCAGCCCATCACGGCCGGCGGGCAGCAGCTCACCACGGCCAGCCCCGGCGAGATCACCGGAGACGACCAGGTGCGGCTGGGCGCCGGGCGGATCGAGGACTTCACCTGGAAAGGACTGCTCGGCTTTTCCAGCTGCACCGGATGCGGCCGCTGTCAGGCCCACTGCCCCGCCTGGACCACCGGCAAGCCGCTCTCCCCCAAGCTGCTGGTCATGACGCTGCGCGACCACGCGCTCGCCAAGTACCCCTACCTCACCGGGGACGCCGCCGGGCGTGAGGGGTTGCGCCCGCACGAACGCCGCCTGGCCGGGATGCCGCTGGTCGGCGACCTGGGCTATCACCCCGGTTACCCGCTGACCGCCTATGACCCGCTCGGCCCGGACGCGGTCATCGACCATGACGTGCTGTGGTCGTGCACCACCTGCGGGGCGTGCGTGGAACAGTGCCCGGTGGATATCGAGCACATCGATGCCATCCTCGATCTGCGCCGGCACCAGGTCCTCGCCGAGCCGGCGTTCCCGGCTGAATTCGGCGGGCTGTTCACGAACCTCCGGGACAAGGGCAACCCCTGGGGCCTGCCCCCCGCCACCCGGATGGACTGGGCGGCGGACCTGCCCTTCCCCGTGCCGGTGGCAGGCCAGGACATCACCGACCTGACCGAGGTGGACTACCTGTTCTGGGTCGGCTGCGCCGGGGCGCTGGACGAGCGCGCCCGGGCGACCACCCGCGCGGTGGCCGAGCTGCTGCACCTGGCCGGAGTGTCCTTCGCGGTGCTGGGCACCGCCGAGTCGTGCACCGGTGACGCCGCCCGGCGTGCGGGCAACGAGATCCTCTTCCAGCAGCTGGCCGCCAGCAATATCGCCACCCTCGACCGGGCCCGCGCCACCTCGATCGTGGTCACCTGCGCGCACTGCTACAACACCCTGGCCAACGAGTATCCGCAGGCCGGAGGCCACTACCAGGTGCTCCACCACACCCAGCTGCTCAACCGGCTGGTACGGGACAAGCGCCTCATCCCGGTGGCACCGCCCGCCGGCATGCCGGCCTCCCGGGACGCCGGCGCGGACCCGGACGCAGATACCGTCACCTACCACGACCCCTGCTACCTGGGGCGGCACAACCGCGTATACGCCCCGCCCCGGGAGCTGCTCGCCTCCTTGCCCGGAGTCGAGCTGCGCGAGATGCCCCGGCACGGCGCCAGCTCCTTCTGCTGCGGCGCGGGCGGCGCCCGGATGTGGGCCGGGGAACGACCCGGCACCCGGATCAGCGACAACCGCGCCGCCGAGGCCCTGGCCACCGGGGCCGGGCGCATCGCGGTGGGCTGCCCGTACTGCCGGGCAATGCTCACCGGCTCTCTCGCCGCCTCGCAGGCCGGCACCGGAGCCGGGCCGCAGGCCGAGGTGACCGACATCGCCCAGATGCTGCTC
>CAMCQD010000368.1 GCA_945876925.1 uncultured Dermatophilus sp. | reverse complement strand
CAGTACGGTCACAGCACGGGCTGGCTGCAACATGGCGAGCGTCCCTTCTCGGGTGCGGTCGGTGGCGGAACGAACCCAGGTCACGGTACGTGATGGCGCATTGCTTGCTGCCAGCAGCCTTCCATTAGAGCCCGGAACTGAACGAACGTCCAGCTTTATTATCTCCGAAAACCCAGGAAACGCACTGGGATTCGATGTCCTGTCGGATCTGTGCCGGGCGGTTGCGGCCCCCGCCCGGGACTCTGCAAAGGCAGCTACGTGTCTACCAATGCCCGCGCACCGGCTCAAGCTGGCCTGCCTGCGGGGCCCTTCGCGGGCTCATACCGGGCCGCGGGAGGCGTCCGAGGTGCAGACTCCGCCCGGGTGCCATTGGGGCAACCGGGCACTGCGGCGGCATACTTGACCGCTGGTGATGGTTGTCGGAAGCGTCACCGGAGGTTGAGTAGACGATGAAGGGTCCCCCGATGGAAACCGCCGAGATCAGGCGTCGCTGGCTGAGGTTCTTCGAGAGCAAGGGCCATGCGGTAGTGCCCAGCACCTCACTGGTGTACGACGACCCCAATCTGCTCTTCGTCAATGCCGGCATGGTGCCGTTCAAGCCGTACTTCCTGGAGCAGGAGACCCCGCCGTGGACGCGGGCCACCAGCGTGCAGAAGTGCGTGCGCACCGGGGATATCGACGAGGTCGGCAAGACCACCCGGCACGGCACCTTCTTCCAGATGAACGGCAACTTCAGCTTCGGCGACTACTTCAAGGAAGGTGCCATCTCCTATGCCTGGGAGCTGGTCACCTCCCCCCAGTCCGAAGGCGGCTTCGGCTTCGACGGGGACAAGGTCTGGGTCACCGTGCTCGGCCCGGGGCATCACCCGGATTACCCGGATGGCGACGTCGAGGCAATGGCGCTGTGGCAATCCGCCGGGGTGCCCGCCGAGCGCATCCAGCATCGCGGGCTGTCGGACAACTACTGGCACATGGGGGTTCCCGGCCCGGGCGGTCCGTGCTCGGAGATCTACATCGACCGGGGCCCCGAATTCGGCCCCGGGGGCGGGCCCGAGGCCGATGAGGACCGGTTCCTGGAGATCTGGAACCTCGTCTTCCAGACCGAGGTCCTCTCGGCGGTCCGCTCAAAGGGCGACTTCGACGTCTCCGGGCTGCTGCCCAGTAAGAACATCGACACCGGCTCCGGCCTGGAACGGGTGGCCTACCTGCTCCAGGGCGTGGACAACCTGTACGAGATCGACGAGGTCTACCCGGTGATCGAGCGCGCCGAGCAGCTCGCCGGGCGGGCCTACGGCGCCAGCGAGACCGACGACGTGCGCTTCCGGGTGGTCGCCGACCACGTGCGCAGCTCGCTCATGCTCATCGGCGACGGCGTCACCCCGGGTAATGAGGGCCGCGGCTACGTGCTGCGCCGCCTGCTGCGCCGCGCCATCCGCTCGATGCGGCTGCTCGGCGTGCACGACCCGTGCCTGCCCGAGCTGCTGCCGGTCAGCCTGGAGCGGATGAGCCAGTCCTATCCCGAGCTGGAACGCGACCGCCGCCGGATCACCGACACCGCCTACGCCGAGGAGGATGCCTTCCGGCGCACCCTGACCGCGGGCACCACGATCCTGGACACCGCGGTCGCCCGGGCGAAGTCGGCCGGGTCGGGCACGCTGTCCGGCCAGGACGCCTTCGCGCTGCACGACACGTACGGCTTCCCCATCGACCTCACCCTGGAGATGGCCGCCGAGCAGGGCCTGGCGGTGGACGAGGCCGGCTTCCGCTCGCTCATGGCCAGCCAGCGCGACCGGGCCAAGGCCGACGCCAAGGCCAAGAAGACCGGGCACACCGACCTGCACGCCTACCGGCAGATCGCCGACTCCCTGACCGGGCAGGTTGACTTCCTCGGCTACACCGACGCCAGCGCCACCGCCCGGGTGGCCGGGCTGCTGGCTGGCGGGCAGGCGGTGACCAGCGCCCGCGAGGGCGACGAGATCGAGCTGGTGCTGGACCGGACCCCCTTCTACGCCGAGTCCGGCGGGCAGCTGGCCGACCACGGCGTCATCGAGACCAGCGGCGCCCGGATCGAGATCAGCGACGTGCAGCGGCCGGTCAGCGGCCTCATCGTGCACCGGGGCCGGGTCATCGCCGGTGAGCTGGGCACCGGCCAGGAAGCCCTGGCCGCGATCGACATCGAGCGGCGCAAGTCCGTCTCCCGGGCGCACACCGCCACCCATATCGTCCACCAGGCGCTGCGGGACGCCCTCTCGGAGACGGCGACCCAGGCCGGCTCGGAGAACTCGCCGGGGCGGCTGCGGTTCGACTTCTCCTGGGGCCACGCGCTGTCCCCGGAGACCTTCAGCCAGATCCAGGACCACATCAACTCCGTGGTGCTCGCCGACGAGGAGGTCCAGGCGGACGTCATGGGCAAGGACGAGGCGCTGGCCTCGGGGGCGCTGGCCATGTTCGGCGAGAAGTACGGGGACCGGGTCCGGGTGGTCAGCATCGGCGACTGGTCCCGGGAGCTGTGCGGTGGCACGCACGTCCTGCGGTCCGGCCAGATCGGCGTGGTCAAGCTGCTGGGCGAGTCGTCCATCGGCTCGGGCGTGCGCCGCGTCGAGGCCCTGGTCGGCTACGACGCCTACCGGCATCTCACCCGGGAGAGCCTCATCCTGTCGCAGGTCAGCGACGTGGTGAAGGCCCGCGGCGCGGACCTGCCGGACCGGGTCGCGGCGATCATGGCCAGGCTGCGCGAGACTGAGAAGGAACTGGCCGCGCTCAAGGCCGCCGCGCTCAAGGCCGCTAACGCCGGCCTGGCCAGCAGCGCAGCGGACATCTCCGGGGTCGCCGTGGTCACGCACGACCTGGGCGAGTCCGCCGGAGCCGATGACGTGCGCGCGCTGGTGCTCGACACCCGCGGGCGGCTGGGCGACCAGCGTCCCGCCGTGGTCGCGATGACCGGGGTGGCCCGGGGACGCCCGCTCGTGGTGGTGGCCACCAACGAGCCCGCCCGGGCCGCGGGGCTGCGGGCCGGGGCGCTCGTCAAGGCCGCCTCCGGGATGCTCG
>CAMCQD010000367.1 GCA_945876925.1 uncultured Dermatophilus sp. | reverse complement strand
CGATCTGCTTACGGACGCACTTGAGCAGCCCCTGCTCGAACCCGGCCAGGTGAGTGCCGCCCTTGGGCGTGGCGATGATGTTGACGAACGAGCGCACCACCGTGTCGTAGCCGGTGCCCCAGCGCAGCGCGATGTCGACGTGGCAGGTGCGCTCCACATCGGCGGGGACCATATGCCCGGACTCGTCCAGCACCGGCACCCGCTCGGTGAACGTGCCCTCGCCGCGCAGCCGCCAGGTGTCGCAGACCGGCTAGTCGGCGGCCAGGAAGTCCACGAACTGCTCGATGCCCCCGGCGTGCACGAACGACTCGGTGACCGGCCCGTCTTCGCCGGGAGTCCAGGGCAGGCGGCGCTCATCGCGGATGGACAGCTCCAGCCCGGGAATGAGGAAACTGGTCTGCCGCGCCCGGGCGGCCAGCTCCTCGTAGGAGAACTGCGCGTCAGGCAGGAAGATCTGCCGGTCGGCCCAGTACCGCACCATCGTGCCGGTCGAGCCCCGCTTAGCCCGCCCCACCACGGGCGGGGCCGTGGCCGACTCGTACGGCGTGAACGGCGAATCCGGCCGGGGATCGTCCGGGTCGGCGTCGGCGAAGACGCCCGGCTCGCCCCGGCGGAACGACATCTGGTACTTCTTGCCGCCCCGCTGGACCTGCACGTCGAGCCGTTCGGAGAGGGCGTTGACCACCGATGCGCCCACCCCGTGCAGGCCCCCGGAGGCGGTGTACGAGCCGCCGCCGAACTTTCCCCCGGCGTGCAGCTTGGTGAACACCACCTCGACCCCGGACAGGCCCGTGCGCGGCTCGGCATCGACCGGGATGCCCCGGCCGCGGTCGCTCACCTCGACGCAGCCGCCCGGGCGCAGCACGACATCGATCCGGTCACCGAACCCGCCCAGGGCCTCATCGACCGAGTTATCGATGATCTCCCACAGGCAGTGCATGAGGCCGCGCGAGTCGGTCGACCCGATGTACATCCCGGGGCGTTTGCGCACAGCCTCAAGTCCCTCGAGGACCTGCAGGTGCCGGGCGGTGTATCCCGAAGCCGGCGCACCCGCCGGACTGCTCGCCATGTACCGTCTCTGCCTTCCGTCGCGTCTTACCGATCCGCGCTGGTCACCCGCGCGGCCAGGGGCCCATGATCGCTCACGAGCCTACCGCCGGGGCCGATGGGGCTGGTGAACGCCACGCACGCCGGCCGCGCCGGAGCGCCCCGGCCGGGCAGTCCGCTCAGATATCGCGAGCCGGGAAGCATCCAACGTGATTGACTGTTGTGGCCAGTGCAAGTTGATTCGTACCCGGCTGGCACGCCATCGTGCAGGCCGGGAGGACCGGCCCGGTGCCGGTTCGCCCGCGGATCCGATCAGAGGAAGGCTGACGTGACTACTGCTGTAGCGACACCGATGACATCGGCCGACCGTTGCGACCGCTGTGGCGCACAGGCCTACATCCGCGCGACTCTCGCGAGCGGGGGCGAGCTGCTGTTCTGTGCGCACCACGGCCGTGAGCACGCGCAGCGGCTGGCGCAGATGGATGCCGTAATCCACGACGAGACCGCCCGGCTATCCGAGCGGAGCTCCGTGCAAGCGTAACTACCCATCCCAGGGGCGGGCAGAACGCCCACATTCCTTACACCATAGACTTTTACGGCGCGTCGTCGCCGGCTCGCAGCGGGCCGGTCACGGCGCGCCGTCCGGCGTTCCCGGCGGCGCGGGCGAGACGGGCACCGGTGAGGCGCAAGTGCAAGGCCTGGCCGCGGCCCTCCCTCCTCACCGGAACAGACAGGCCCATGACCACCTTCGTCACCGTCCTCACCGCTATCGCCATCCTCACCGGGCTCGCCGGCATCGTCATCCCCGTCCTGCCGGGGGTGCTGCTCATCTGGCTGGCCGCGCTGCTGTGGGGGTTCGCCGCGGGACTGACCCCCTGGTGGCCGCTCGCCGCGATCATCACCCCGGTCTACGCCGCCGGGATCGTGCTGCAGGGACTCATCCCCGGGCAGCAGATGAAACGCGCCGGCATCCCCAGCTCCACCCTGCTGCTCGGCGTCGCCGGAGGCATCGCCGGGTTCTTCATCATCCCCGTCGTGGGGTTCATCGCCGGGTTCATCACCGGCGTCTGGGCCGCCGAGGCGGCCCGGGTCGGGCTGGCGGACTCGTGGCCCTCCGCCCGGCACGCGCTGCGGGCGGCCGCGGTCAGCTACGGGCTGGAGTTCGCCACCGGGCTGACCATCGCCGTGGTGTGGGCGGTGTTCGCGGCCCGGCTGCTGCTCGCCAGCTGAACGCCCCGCCCGGCCCGGGAGCGCGAGCCCGGGGCTTGCGCTCCGCCCGCCGGGCCTGGCCGCGCGGGTCCCGCGCCAGACGCGCCGCGGGCGCCTTCCCCGATGCCGGGGAAGGCGCCCGCGATTAACTACGGTGCAGGTGAGCGGGAGGAGGGTGAGGGCTATCGGCGTTCGCGCTCCGGGCGAGCGCGGTGCGTCACAGGCCGCCGTTCTCGCGGCGGCGTTTCTCCCAGCGCTCCTCGAGCCTCTGGTTGAAGGACCCGGCGCTGGTTCCCGGGCGCTTACGTCCGGGCATGGCACCGCGGACCGGGCCGGCCTGCTGGGGGCCCTTGCCGCCGGAGGTGAACGCCCACGCGACCCCGGCGACCATGACGACGAACCCGGCGACGCCGATGGCGATTATCTGGGTGGAGACACCGCCGATGACTAGGGCGAGCCCGGCGATCGCCGCCACCACCCCGGTCGCCACCCGCTTGCGGGAATGCCCGCCCGCGCCGGCGCCTCGCATCTGCGTGGCGAACCGCGGATCCTCCGCGTATAGCGCACGCTCCATCTGCTCGAGTAGCTTCTGCTCGTTCTCCGACAGCGGCATCGTGGACCTCCTCGATAGTTCACCGCCCGTCCCGCGCGCGGGGGCGACCTCACTCAAGCCGTGCGAAGTGTCCCGGGGCGACGCAGCCCGCGTGCCCCGACCCGGGCCGCGCCGCGCCGGAAACGGCGGCTGGCAGCCCGGTGGTCGTTGCGCACGGCGACGACGCCACACCACACCTA
>CAMCQD010000366.1 GCA_945876925.1 uncultured Dermatophilus sp. | reverse complement strand
CAGGACGGTGCCGCCCCGCCGGTGCCGGAGGGCCGGCCGGTCTGGCTCGACCCGGCCGATCAGGCCAAGTGCAATGACTGCGCCACCTGCTATGACGAGCTGCCGATGTTCTTCGAGAAGACCAAGAAGATCATCGACGGCCAGGTGCGCACGGTCGCGCAGCTGAAGCCCGGGTCGCTCGAATCGGTCACCCTCACCGCGGAAACCCTCACGAGAATCGAGCGGGTGCGGGCCAACTGCGACGCGGAGATCATCCGATGAACCTGCATGACGCCCAGGTGGCGCTGCTGGAGCGGCGCCTGGCCGACGACCCGGCGCAGTTCCGGGAGATGTTCATCGACGAGGGCATCGCGGCTGTCGCCGGGGAGTTCTCCGGTAAGTCGCTCTCGGAATCGTTCACGCTGGCGTTCTGGGAGGCGCTGCTGCGCGACGACGCCGCCAGCCAGGTGCTCATGCGGTTCGTGTGGTCGCTGCCGCTGAGCAAGAAGCGGGTGTTCGTGCGGGCGCTGGACGCCCACCTGGGCCAGCAGTACCCGATGTTCGCGGGGCTGTCGCAGCTGTGGCCGGCCGGTAACGCCATCCCGGCGTACGTCCGCCCGCCTGAGTCCCGCTCGGCCGACTTCGACCTCGTGGACCAGGGCTACCTGGGCTACCTGAACGAGGGGTACAGCCGCCGCGAGGTGGAGCTGTTCGTCTGGCTGGAGGCGTTGCGCGACATGCAGTGCGCCGACAAGCCGTGTGAGCTGGGCATCTACCTGGCCGAAGGCGCCCCGGACGAGCCCGGCTGCGCCCCCCGGGAGGTCAAGGTCGGCGGCTGCCCGGTCGAGATCCACATCCCCGATGTCATCGCCCTCATCGGGCAGGGCAGGTTCGAGGACGCCCTGGAGCTCATCGAGTCGTGCAACCCGCTGCCGGACGTGACCGGCAGGGTCTGCCCGCAGGAGCTGCAGTGCCAGGGCGTGTGCAAGCGCACCCAGCGGCCCATCGCCATCGGGCAGCTGGAGCGGTTCCTGCCGCAGCGGGACAAGCTGGCCCACCCCGACCGCAACGAGATCCGGTTCGCCGGGCGGGCGGATCCGTGGGTGGCCGCGTCCCGCCCGCCGGTGGCGATCATCGGCTCGGGCCCCTCCGGGCTCATCAACGCCTACCTGCTGGCCTCGCAGGGGTTCCCGGTGACGGTGTTCGAGGCGTTCCACCGCCTCGGCGGGGTGCTGCGCTACGGCATCCCCGAGTTCCGGCTGCCCAATGAGCTGGTCGATGACGTGGTGACGAAGATCCGCCTGCTGGGCGGCAAGTTCGTGGAGAACTTCGTGGTCGGCAAGACCGCCACCATCGACGACCTGAAGGCGACGGGGTTCTGGCGGGTGTTCGTCGGCACCGGCGCGGGCCTGCCGCGTTTCCTCAACGTGCCCGGCGAGCACTACATCAACGTCATGTCGGCGAATGAGTTCCTCACCCGGGTGAACCTCATGCAGGGGGCCCGCGAGGACTACGACACTCCCTTGCCGGCTACGGAGGGCAAGCAGGTGCTCGTCATCGGCGGCGGTAACACGGCGATGGATGCTGCCCGGACCGCCCGCCGCCTCGGCGGCGAGGTGACCATCGTGTACCGGCGCACCCGCGAGGAGATGCCGGCCCGGGCCGAGGAGCTGGAGCACGCCCAGGAGGAGGGCGTCGTGGTGGCCGAGCTGCGCTCCCCGGTGGAGTTCCTCGGCGATGACGGCAGCGGGTTCGTCAAGGCGGCCGTGGTCGAGGTGATGGAGCTGGGCGAGCCGGACGCCTCCGGGCGGCGCCGCCCGGTCGGCTCGGGGCAGACCCTCACCATCCCGGCCGATCTGGTGATCATGGCGCTGGGTAACTCGGCGAATCCGATCGTCAAGGATGCCGAGCCGGATCTGGCGGTCAGTTCGCGCGGCACCATCGAGGTCGCGCAGCAGGGGTCGCAGGCCACGTCGATTGACGGGGTGTACTCCGGCGGTGACGCGGCCCGGGGCGGGTCCACGGCGATCAACGCGGCCGGGGACGGCCAGTCCGCCGCCGCGGAGATGGCCCGGGACGCTGACGGCCTCAACCCGGCTGCGGTGGCTGACATGGTGGCCCGGGCGGAGGAGTACACCCGCGTCGCGGCGGCCCGGCCCCGGATCACGGGCAAGCGCAAGCGCACCGACGCGATCATGGAGTTCACCGTGTACGCGCCGGTGGTGGCGCACGCGGCCAGGGCGGGCCAGTTCGTGCGGGTGCTGCCCCGGCCGGATGGCGAGCTGATCCCGCTGACCCTGGCCGACTGGGATGTCACGGCCGGGACGGTGTGCCTGGTCGTGCAGGGCGTGGGCACGAGCAGCCTGGAGATCAACGCGATGTCCCCCGGGGATGAGCTGGCCGGGATCGCCGGGCCGCTGGGCCGCCCGAGCGAGATCCACCACTACCCGGCCGGTCAGCGGGTGGTGTTCGTGGCTGGCGGGCTGGGCCTGCCGCCGGTGTACCCGATCATGCGCGAGCATCTGCGGGCCGGTAACGCGGTCACGCTCATCAGCGGGTTCCGCAGTAAGGACCTGCTGTTCTGGACCGAGGACGACGGCCGGGTGGAGTCGCTGCGGCGGGAGGTCCCGGACCTGCTGGAGGTGGTGTACTCCACCGACGACGGCAGCTTCGGGGTGCCCGGGCGGGTGACGGTGCCGTTGCTGGCGATGCTGGAGGCCGCCCAGGCCGGGACCGGGCCGGTGGTGGCCGAGGTGATCGCTATCGGCCCGCCGATCATGATGCGCGTGGTCGCCGACCTGGTGCGCCCGTTCAGGGTGCCGACGGTGGCGAGCCTGAACTCGATCATGGTGGACGCCACCGGCATGTGCGGTGCCTGCATGGTGCCGGTGACGATCGACGGCAAGCGGATCCGCAAGCACGCCTGCATCGACGGCCCGGAGATCGACGCGCACATCATCGACTGGGATAAGTTCCTGCCCCGGTTCCGCCAGTTCAAGGATCAGGAGGCCGCCAACCGCGCCCGCCACGGCCTGTGACCTTCACCTTCACCCCGCACGCGGCCTCCCGG
>CAMCQD010000365.1 GCA_945876925.1 uncultured Dermatophilus sp. | reverse complement strand
CTCGACGATCGCGTCCGCCTCGGCCACGTTCACCCGCCGGCCGTTCTCGCGCTCGAACGTGCCCTCGACCATCCGCACGCTCACCCCGAGCCCCTCCTCGCTCCCCGGCGGCGCCGGGAAAGTGGCCAGCTCCCCGCCGTAGTACTCGCGGTTGGAGAAGGCGATGAGCGACTCGCACTGGCTGCGGTAGTGCCAGCGCAGCGGCAGCGAGGGCAGATTCGCCTCGATCGCCTCGGTCAGCACGGACCGGGGCAGGCCCGCGCCGTCCTCACCGCCCGGCTCGCGGGCCGCATCGCACGCAGCACCCTCGCCGGCCTCATCGGCGCCGTCCCCGCCCGGGCCGGAACCCGCCCCGCAGCCGGCCTGCGGCCCCGGGAACTGCGCCTCGAAGCGCACGCCCGGCGGCAGCTGCTCGCTGTCCCCGGCCACGACCGCCGCCTGCGCCCGCCCCAGCGCCCCCAGCGCGTCGGACATGCGGATCTGGGAGGCCTCATCGAAGATCACCGTGTCGAACCGCACCGGCCCGGCCGGCAGGTACCGGGCCACCGATGCCGGGCTCATCATCAGGCACGGCGTCACCTGCTGCACCACCTGGCCGGATTCACGCATGAGGGCGCGCACGCTGCCGCCCCGCCGCTGGGTGATCCAGCTGTGCAGCCGCTCCTGCTCAGGCGTGGGATGGGCCCGGTCGAAACCCGATCCGCGCCCGGCCAGGCCGGGCAGCTCATGCACCAGCCGTGCGCGCACCTGGGCAGCCACCTGGGCGTATTCCTGCACCATCCCGGCCCGCTCGGCTGGGTCAGCGGTGTCCAGGGCAGTGGCCCGCAGGCGCTCCTCCAGCCGGGCAGCGGTGATGCGGTACCGCAGGGCCGCCACTGCGGTGGCGGGGTCGTCCTGGTTGCCCAGCACGTGCGCGGCCAGCTCGCCCAGGCCCAGCTCAGCCAGCGCGCCGGCCGCGCGGGCCCGTTCGCGCAGCCGGTCCAGTTCGACCAGCCGCCCGCGGGAAGCCTCCTGCCAGGCCGGCACGGATTCCTCCAGCCGCCCGAGCAGGGGACGTCCGCCGAGCCACTCGCGCAGCCCCTCCCCGGTGACGGCGAGGACGGCGCGCATCCGGTCCCAGGCGTCGGCCAGCGCGGTGGCGGCATCTGCTAGCCCGCCGGCCCCGGCGGACTCGGTGACCAGGGCATCCAGCAGGGCGGTGTCGCCCACCAGGCCGGCTGCGGCCCGGGTAGCCGCCGCCCGCCGGGCGGCGCGCTCGATCTGCTCGCCGGCGTCCGGGGCGCCGGCCCGCCAGCCGGTGAGGTCCAGCAGCGACCCGGCCGCGCGGGCGAGCTGGTGCTGGGCGGCCCGCAGCCCGCCGAGCTCGTCGAGGAAGCGCGGCAGCGTCTCCCAGGTGACATGCGGGCGGGCCGACCGGGCGTTGACGTCGTCCACTACCCGGCGGCGGCGCGCCCCCCGGGCGAGCACCCCGGCCTGCCCGGCGGCGCTCATGTCACGGCGCACCGCCGCGATGTCGATGGTGTCAGCTGCCGGGCCGCACACGTCGAGGATGCCGGCGTAGCGGTCCCGCATGGCGGCGATCCCGTCCCGCAGCCGGGCGACCTCCCCGGCCAGCCGGGCCGCCGGCAGCGCGGTGGCGCACTCCGGTCGCATGCTCACGCCCTCATCGACGTCGGCGAGCCAGGGCAGCAGGCGCGGCCAGGCCTGCGGGTCCCCGGCCGCCGACAGCACGGCGCGCAGCGCGGGGGTGAGGCCGGCCAGGGCACCGGCGAGCGCGGCGGCTGCCTCCGCGACCTGCCCGGCGGCCTCCGGGTCGGTGTCGCCGGCCAGCAGCCAGTCGTCCGCGCCGGGAGTCCGCCGTACGATGTCGCGGGCCCGGACCAGGTCGGCGACGCACCTTTCGGCGGCGCGCGCGGCCTCATCCGAATCCACTACGGAGGCGGGCAGCCACACCGGCCCGGGGGTGCCGGGAGGGCCGTCGTGCCGGCCGGTGAGCTCGATGAGCTGCCCGGTCAGCTGCCAGGCGCTGTACCCGGCCGGGCCGGGGGCGTGCACCAGGTGCGGATACTCGTCCAGGGCCGCGATCAGCCGGGCGAAGTCCGCGCGCAGGCTGCCGTATCCGGCGGGGTCGCCGTGCCCGGCGGCGTTCCAGGCGCGGTCGAGCTGGGCCCTGACGGCTGCCACCGGCATCGAGCGGCCGTGCAGGTCGAGGGCGAGCGCGCCCAGGCCGGCCTCCTCCAGGCGGCGGCGGACGACGTCGAGCGCGGCCTGCTTCCCGGCGACGAACAGCACGGTGCGGCCATGGGCCAGGGAGTCGGCGATGATGTTGGCGATCGTGGCGGACTTGCCCGTCCCGGGCGGTCCCTGCAGGACGAATGAGCGCCCCGCCCGGGCGGCGAGCACGGCGCGCAGCTGGGAGGAATCGGCCGGCAGGGGAAGGTACGCCCCGGCTTCGGCGGAGGCGGTCAACGCCGGCTCCGGCCCGGGCTGCCCGAAGATCTCGGCCGGCGTGCGCACCAGGTGCGCCACCACCGGTGAGCGCATGAGCTCGGGCCAGTTGTCGGTGACGTCGCGCCACATCTGCGACCTGGCGAAATCGAGGAGGGCGAGGCGGGCCCCGGTCTCGACGCCGAAGACGATCCCCTGGCCGCTCAGCCGCTCCCCGATCTGCCCGGCGAGGCGGGGCAGGTCCAGGTCGTCCCCGCGCGGCGGATCGGCCAGCGCCGGGATGGTAACGCCCAGGTCACGCCGGAGTTTCTCGATGAGGCAGTGGTTCGGCACCAGCGCCACCGGCTCGGCGGCCGCCATGGTGTACGGCTGCACGCTCGACCCGCGCAATTCCACCGGCAGCAGGTAGGCCGGGGCCGCGACCGGGGCGGCGCCCGGCGTCGCGGGGTCCTGCCAGCGCACGAGCCCGATGGCCAGGAACACTGTTGCGGCGCCGGTCTCCTCGATCGCCAGCTCATTGGCCCGGCGCAAGGAGTCCAGCCGGGCCGGGTGGGTGCGGGCACGGGTGCGCAGCACGACGGCCTTGTCTTCGATGAGCATGCGCGCCGCCAG
>CAMCQD010000364.1 GCA_945876925.1 uncultured Dermatophilus sp. | reverse complement strand
ACCGAGACTTCCAGCTCATCCCCGGCCAGGCCGAACACGTCGGCGTTGGTGCCGTCGCCGAGCACCACCGCGGACTTCTCCAGCGCGGTCCGCAGCGCGGTCGCCTGATCGCGCAGCCGGGCGGCCAGCTCGAAGTCGAGTTCCGCGGCGGCCTGGCGCATCTGGCGTTCGATGCGGCGGACGAACCGGTCGGAGTGCCCGTCGAGGAAGGCGCACAGCTCCTCGGCGAGGATGCGGTGCTCCTGGGCGCCGATCCGCTCGGCGCACGGGGCCGAGCATTTGCCGATGTACCCGAGCAGGCAGGGCCGCCCCGCCTGCGCAGCCCGCCGGAACACCCCGGTGCTGCAGGTGCGCACGGGGAAGACCCGCAGCAGCTGGTCGAGGGTCTCGCGGATCGCCCAGGCGTGCGTGTAGGGGCCGAAGTACCGGGTGCCGCGCCGCTTGGCCCCCCGCATGACCAGTGCCCGGGGGAACTCCTCGGACATCGTCACCGCCAGGTACGGGTAGGACTTGTCGTCGCGGTACCTGACGTTGAACCTCGGGTCGAACTCCTTGATCCAGGAGTACTCCAGCTGCAGCGCCTCGACCTCATTGGCCACGACGGTCCACTGCACCGCCGTGGCGGTGAGCACCATGGTGCGGGTGCGCGGGTGCAGCGCCGAGATGTCCTGGAAGTACGAGGACAGCCGGGGGCGCAGCGACTTGGCCTTGCCGACGTAGATGACCCGCCCCTCGGCGTCGCTGAACCGGTAGACGCCCGGGTCCAGCGGGATCTCCCCCGGCCTGGGCCGGTAGGACGACGGATCGCTCACGCGGCCGGCGCGGGGACCGGGATGTCGTACCGGTCCAGCCCGCCCGCGGCGGGACCGGCGACGTGCTCGCCCGAGCCCAGGTCGAACTCGCTGCCGTGCAACGGGCATACCAGGGTGCCCTGGTCGCTGAGCCGCGAGACCCGCCCGCCCTGATGCGGGCAGCGGTCGGAGAACACCACGAACGACCCCGGCACGGGCTGGGTGACGATCACCCTGGCCTGCTCCAGGAACGCGGCTGCGCCCACGGCGACCTGCCCCGCGGCCACGGCCTGCCGTACCGCGGCGGTCACCGCCTCGGTGTCAATGCCCTGATCCGGGGTGCCGGAGCCGCGGCCGCACCCGCCGAGGATGGTGATGGCGGCGGCCCCGGCACCGAGCCCGGCGGCACCCTTGAGGACGGTGCGGCGCGCGGTCAGGTGATGGTCCACGTCGGTTCCTTTCGTGCGGCCAGGACCGGCTCGTCTGGCCGGGATCCGGTTCTCCAGCTTAGGTGCCCGGGGTGACGTGCCCCGGTCAGGCCCGCAGCGCCTTCGCCCGGGCGCGCGCCGCCGGGGCGGCCGGGGCGGGAGCATCGGCGGGCAGCGGCCCGGCGACGACCGGGACGTGCGGTGAGCGGGCGAGCACGGGCGCGAGGTACGCGCCGGTGTGGCTGCCCGGGTGGGCGGCCACCTCCTCGGGCGTGCCCTGGGCGACGACGAGCCCGCCGCCGGACCCGCCCTCGGGGCCCAGGTCGATGATCCAGTCGGCGGACTTGATGACGTCGAGGTTGTGCTCGATGACGATGACGGTGTTTCCCTTGCCGACCAGGCCCTGGAGCACCAGCAGCAGCTTGCGGATGTCCTCGAAGTGCAGTCCGGTGGTGGGTTCGTCGAGCACGTAGACGGTGCGCCCGGTGCTGCGCTTCTGCAGTTCGGCGGCGAGCTTGACCCGCTGGGCCTCTCCCCCGGACAAGGTGGTCGCCGGCTGGCCGAGGCGCACGTAGCCCAGCCCGACCCGGGTGAGGGTCTCCAGGTGACGGGCGATGGCCGGCATCGCCGCGAAGAAAGCGGCTGCTTCCTCGATGGGCATGTCGAGCACATCGGCGATGGACTTGCCCTTGAATGTCACTTCCAGGGTCTCGCGGTTGTAGCGGGCACCGTGGCACACCTCGCACGGGACGTACACGTCGGGCAGGAAGTTCATCTCGATCTTCAAGGTGCCGTCGCCCGAGCAGGCCTCGCACCGGCCGCCCTTGACGTTGAAGGAGAACCGGCCGGGCATGTACCCGCGCACCTTCGCCTCGGCCGTCTCGGCGAACAGGCGGCGGATGTGGTCGAACACGCCGGTGTACGTAGCGGGATTGGAGCGCGGGGTGCGCCCGATCGGGCCCTGATCGACGTGCACGACCTTGTCGAGCTGCTCGGTGCCGGTGATCTGCTTGTGCCGCCCGGGCACGTGCCGGGCGCCGTTGAGCCGGTTCGCCAGCACGTGGTACAGGATGTCGTTGACCAGGGTGGATTTGCCCGAGCCGGAGACCCCGGTGACGGCCACGAGGACGCCCAGCGGGATGCTGACGGTGATGTCGCGCAGGTTGTTCTGCCGGGCGCCGATGATGCGCAGCTGCCGCTGCGGGTCGGCGCCCCGGCGGGCGGAGGGCACCTCGATCCGGGAACGGCCCGACAGGTACGCCCCGGTGACCGACCGCTCCACCTGCGCCAGCCCGGGCACGGGCCCGGAGTAGACCACCTCGCCGCCGTGCTCACCGGCCCCGGGGCCGATATCGACGATCCAGTCGGCTGCGGCGATGGTCTCCTCGTCGTGCTCGACGACCAGCAGGGTGTTGCCCAGGTCGCGCAGCCGCTCCAGGGTGCCGATGAGCCGGGCGTTGTCCCGCTGATGCAGCCCGATCGACGGTTCATCGAGCACGTAGAGCACGCCGACCAGCCCGGCGCCGATCTGGGTAGCCAGCCGGATGCGCTGGGCCTCACCGCCGGAGAGCGTGGCCGCGGGGCGGGAGAGGGTGAGGTAGTCCAGCCCGACGTCGAGCAGGAATCCCAGCCGGGCGTGCACCTCGCGCAGCACCTGCTCGGCCACCTGGGCCTCCCGGGCAGAGAACTCCACCTGGCTGAGGAACCGGGCGCAATCGGCGATGGACAGATCCGACAGCGAGGCGATGTCCCGGCCGCCGATGAGGACCGACAGCGCCTCCGGCTTGAGCCGGGCGCCCTTGCAGGCGGGGCAGGGCACCTCGCGCATGTACCCGGCGTACT
>CAMCQD010000363.1 GCA_945876925.1 uncultured Dermatophilus sp. | reverse complement strand
TGCCGCCGGGCGGGCCCTCAGCCGGTACGGTGAGCTGTCAGCGGCCGGCATGCGGCCGGCAGCGACCCTGCGGGGAGGCGTGATGGCGCGGCGGGTACCGGTCGGGCAGGGCGAGGCCGCGCTGGCGGAGTGGCGGGCCAGCCCGGCGCAGGCACCGCGGCCGGTGCTGGCCACGGCGGTGCGGTACACCCTGGAGGAGCTGGCCGCCCGCAGCCCGGGCCGCAGCGTCGAGGTGCGGGTGCCGCCGTTCGGGGTGGTGCAGTGCATCGCCGGGCCGCGGCATACCCGCGGGGTGCCCCCGGCGGTGATCGATACCGGCCCGGCGACCTGGCTCGCGCTCGCCACCGGGGCGGTGTCCTGGGCGGCGGCGGTGGAGTCCGGGGAGGTCGCGGCGAGCGGTGAACGGGCCGATCTGTCAGCCCTGCTGCCGCTGACCCGGTAACCGTCCGCGGGGCGGGGGAGGACGTAGGCTGGGGCGGTGACCGCCACCGAGGACGACCGCGCCCGCGGATCCGCTCCGGATCCTGCCGCGCAGGCCCCCCGCGAGCCGTCTGCCGGGCTGCGCCTTAAGGTGCGCCGGGCCCCCGTCATCCCCCGGTTCCTGCTGGCCGGGCTCGTTATCGGGGTGATCGCCGGGGCGGCGATCGATGTGCTCGGCCCCGGCAGCGCCGCCGGGTACAGCCCGGTCCGGGGCGCGGCCTACCTGGGTACTCTGTTCGGCTTGCTGGGCGCGCTGGCCGGGGGCGTTGTCGCGGTCGTGCTCGACCGGCGCAGCTAAGCGCCGGGGGTACTGCCAGGCGTCCGGGACCACGGGCGTGGCAGGTGCTGCGTATGACACACTGACGTCGTGTCTCGCGGGGACGGACTGCTGAATCACGACCTGCTCGCCGGCGATCGCGGGCCTCAGGACCACTGCGGGGTCTTCGGGGTCTGGGCACCGGGCGAGGAGGTCGCCAAGCTCACCTATTTCGGGCTGTACGCCTTGCAGCATCGCGGGCAGGAGTCCGCCGGGATCGCGGTCAGCGACGGCGACCGGGTGCTGGTGTACAAGGACATGGGCCTGGTCAGCCAGGTCTTCGACGAGAATTCCCTGGAGATGCTCACCGGTCACATCGCGGTCGGGCACTGCCGGTATTCCACCACCGGGGCGAGCACCTGGGAGAACGCCCAGCCCACCCTCGCCGGGGTGGGGGAGCAGTCCATCGCCCTGGCCCACAACGGCAACATCATCAACTCCGCGCAGCTGCGTCACCTGGTCGCCGGCACGCGCCAGGCCGGTGAGGGCGAGCTGCAGCGCGGCAACACCACCGATACCGCGCTGGTGACCGCGCTGCTGGCGGATCGTCCGGAGGATCCGCTGGAGCAGCGGGCGCTGCGGGTGCTGCCGCAGGTGCGGGGGGCGTTCTGCTTCGTGTTCATGGACGAGCACACCCTGTATGCCGCCCGTGATCCGCAGGGCATCCGGCCGCTGGTGCTCGGCCGGCTCGACCGGGGCTGGGTGGTCGCCAGCGAGACTGCCGCGCTGGACATCGTCGGGGCCTCCACGGTGCGTGAGGTCGAGCCTGGCGAGCTCATCGCGATCGACCGCCTGGGCCTGCGGTCGACGCGGTTCGCGGATGCCCGGCCGAAGGGCTGCGTGTTCGAGTACGTCTACCTGGCCCGCCCGGATACCCGGATCGGGGGCCGCGGTATCTATTCCGCCCGGGTCGAGATGGGCCGCATCCTGGCCCGGCAGCATCCGGTCGAGGCCGACATGGTCATGCCGACCCCGGATTCGGGGATACCGTCGGCGATCGGCTATGCCGGGGAGTCGGGTATCCCGTACGGCTCGGGCCTGGTGAAGAACGCCTACGTGGGGCGTACGTTCATTTCCCCGAGTCAGACCCTGCGCCAGCTCGGCATCCGGCTCAAGCTCAACCCGCTGCGCGAGGTGATCGCCGGTAAGCGGCTGGTCGTCGTGGATGATTCGATCGTGCGCGGCAATACGCAGCGGGCGCTGGTGCGGATGCTGCGTGAGGCCGGGGCCGCGCAGGTGCATGTGCGGATCAGTTCCCCGCCGGTGCGCTGGCCGTGTTTCTACGGCATCGATTTCGCCACCCGGGCCGAGCTGATCGCCACCGGCCTGGACACTGAGGATGTGCGCGCCAGTATCGGCGCGGACACCCTGGGCTACCTCGATCAGGAGGGGATGGTCGCCGCTACCGGGCAGTCGCCGGAGGTGCTGTGCACGGCCTGCTTCACCGGCGAGTACCCGATTGAGCTGCCTGACCCCGGTGACCTGGGCAAGACCGTGCTGGAGCAGAAGGGCGTCACTGCCGCGCCGGTTCCGGTTGCGCGCGCGGCGTCCCTGAGCATCCCCCAGGCCTGAGCCGCCCGGCTTTTCCCTGCTGACCGGGCCTCCTCCGGCCAGCTGCCAGCCACGAACCCTGTGAGGAAACTGATGACCAGCGAATCCGCCCCGATTACCTACGCCTCGGCCGGAGTCGACATCGGTGCCGGGGACCGCGCGGTCGAGCTGATGAAGGCGTCCGTGCAGCGGGCGGGCCGGCCTGAGGTGCTCGGCGGGCTGGGCGGCTTCGCGGGGATGTTCGACGCCTCCGCCCTGCGCGGGATGCGGCGTCCGGTGCTGGCTACCAGCACGGACGGGGTCGGCACGAAGGTGGCCATCGCCCGGGCGATGGACGTGCACGACACCATCGGCCTGGACCTGGTCGGCATGGTGGCCGACGACATCGTGGTGTGCGGTGCCGAGCCGCTGTTCCTGACCGACTACATCGCCTGCGGGCGGGTTGACCCGGAGCGGATCGCCGCGATCGTGGCGGGGATCGCCCGTGGTTGCGAGCTCGCCGGGGTTGCGCTGCTCGGCGGGGAGACTGCCGAGCACCCGGGGCTGATGGAACCCGGGGAGTATGACTGCGCCGGGGCGGCCACCGGGGTGGCCGAGTATGACCAGATTCTCCGCCCGGACCTGGTCCGCCCCGGGGACGCGGTTATCGCGCTGGCCTCCTCCGGGCTGCATTCCAACGGGTATTCCCTGGTGCGCGCGGTGGTCGCCGCGGCGGGCTGGGAT
>CAMCQD010000362.1 GCA_945876925.1 uncultured Dermatophilus sp. | reverse complement strand
GACGCTGCCCGCGTCGAGCACGGCACGGCACCCGGGCGGCCGGGCCCGCAGCGCCTGCCCGGCCGCGACCGGATGGTGGCCGTCCAGCAGCAGCAC
Organism: uncultured Dermatophilus sp.; assembly: GCA_945876925.1. GTDB lineage: Bacteria > Actinomycetota > Actinomycetes > Actinomycetales > Dermatophilaceae > Dermatophilus. Next base: position 2,994 of record CAMCQD010000362.1, on the reverse strand, counting down.
CCCGGCACCGGCCAGGGCGGCGCGCGCCGCCGGGGTCAGCCCGAACGGGGTCGCTCCCGCGCCGGCGGAGACCACGGTCCGCTCCCCCGCCGCGTCCACCACGCACGAGGCCACCGGGAGCTGCCAGGACGCGCCCGCGGCCTCAGGTCCCGGGCCGGCCGGCGGGCCGTTCTCACCAGCCCCGCCGGTGCCGCCGAGCAGGTCAATGACGGTGACCCCGCGGGCCTGGCACTCCGCCCGGACCAGGCTCGCCTGCGGGCTGTCCCCCAGGGCGGTGATCAAGGTGACCGGCACGCCCGCCGCGGCGCAGGTAATCGCCGCGTTCGCCGCCGGCCCCCCGGCGGTGACCTCGACCGAGCGGGCCACGCCCTTGCCACCCCACGCGGGCGGTGAGTCCACCCGCTGGACCACATCGAGCACGGCCAGGCCCAGGCAGGCAACCGGCGTCGTCATGTCCCCTCCAGCGCGCTCGCCCAGCCTGACCGCCGCCGGCCGTGACCCGGACCCGCCGGGCCGGCGCGTACCGCCGCGGGCCGGCGGAGTCAGTTCTCCCAGCCGGTCACGTCGACGATGAGGTCGGCGCGGCCCCGGGTCGCCTGCACGATCCGGGCATTGTCAGCGTCGACCCCGAAGGTGGCGCGTTCCAGGGCCGCCTCCGGGGTGCGCCCGTGGCGCACATGCCGGTCGGCCAGCCGCCGGATGCGGATCTCCTCCGAGCCCTCCACGTACCAGATCTCGTCGATGAGAGCGCGCACGCCCGCCCAGTCGCCCTCGTCCAGCAGCAGGTAGGTCCCCTCCGTGATGAGGAAGGGCAGGTTACGCGGCACGCTGACCGCCGCCGCGATGGCGTTGTGCAGGTCACGCTGGTAATCGGGGGCCCACACGATCGGCTCGTCCCGGGCGCGCAGGCGGCGCAGGAGGTTCACGTACCCGGCCGCGTCGAACGTGTCCGGGGCGCCCTTGCGGCTCACGTCCCCGCGCAGCGCGAGCACCTCGTGCGCCAGGTGGAACCCGTCCATGGTGAACAGCCCCACCGGGCACACGTCGGCGGTGGCCCCCAGCAGGTGCGCCGCCACCGTGGACTTACCGATCCCGGGTGCCCCGACCAGCCCGAGAATGAATCGCTGGTTACTCTCAGCGGCCCTGGCGGCCAGCGAGACCGCCCGGCGCACCGCCTCGCCGACCTGCACCACTGTCGTCATCATGCGCATATGTCCTTGTTCACCAGGGCGCGCAGCTCATCGACCCGCGCCGCCGCGTTCCCGGCCCCGTAGACCGCCGAACCCGCCACGAAAACATCGGCGCCCGCCTCCGCGCACGCCTCGATGGTCGCGGCGGACACCCCGCCGTCGACCTGCACCCAGATATCCCCGCCGTGCTTGCGCACCGCTTCGCGTACCTGGCGGACCTTCGGGAGCATGTCCGCCATGAACGCCTGCCCCCCGAAACCCGGCTCAACCGTCATCACGAGCACCATGTCGAGTTCGGGCAGCAGCTCGGCGTAGGGCGCGAACGGCGTGCCCGGCCGCAGCGCCATCGCCGCCCGGGCCCCCGCGGCGCGGATGGCGCGGGCCAGCCGCACCGGATCGGACGCCGCCTCGATGTGGAAGGTGACGCTCCCGGCCCCGGCCTCGGCATACGGCGGGGCCCACCGGTCCGGATCGTCGATCATCAGGTGGCAGTCAACCGGGATCGGGCTCACCGCCAGCAGCGATTCGACCACCGGCAGGCCGAGCGTCAGATTGGGCACGAAATGGTTGTCCATGACATCCACATGAGCCCAGTCGGCGTTCCTCACCGCCGCAAGCTCACTGCCCAGGCGGGCGAAATCCGCCGACAGGATGCTGGGAGAGATCTGCACGCAGCCAGAGTATGCGCCGGGTACGCCTGGCCCGGACGCAAGCAGCGCCGTCGCGCAAGGCCCCGCGGCCGCTGCCGGGCGTCCCGCGATGCCCGGCAGCGGCCCGGTCAGTCCGCCGGGAGCCCGGCCTGTGCTGCCTGCGCGGCGGATTCCGCTGGCAAGGTAGCCGGTTCGCCGGACGGGCGGACCCGCAGCACGGCGAGGAACATCGCGTCGGTGCCGTGCACATGGGGCCACAGCTGGGCGAACGGCCCCTCACCCAGCCGGCCGATGGGGGCGCTGGCGACCTGCTCCAGGATCTCCCGGGCGTCCAGCAGCTCGACCTGGGGATGACGGGCGACCACATCCGAGACGAGCAGCCTGGTCTCGGCCAGATGCGGGCTGCACGTCGAGTAGGCGATCACGCCACCGGGCCGGGTCGCCGCGATCGCCGAGGCGAGCAGGTCGGCTTGCAGCCTCGTGAGCGAGGCCAGATCGCCGGGGTCGCGCCGCCACCGGCTCTCCGGGCGGCGCCGCAGCGAGCCCAGGCCGGAGCAGGGAGCATCGACGAGCACCCGGTCGAATCCGCCGGGTTCCTCCTCGCCGAGGGTGCGCCCGTCGCCGGTGCCCACGTACACCTGCGCCCCGGCGTCCAGCGCCGCCGCGACCGCCTGCTCCGCCAGGCGGGTGCGATGCGGGCTGATCTCATTGGCGAACACCTCGATGTCACGCCCGGCCGCGAGGGCCGCGAGCACGGCGAGCTTGCCGCCCGGCCCGGCCGCCAGATCCAGCCAGCGCTGCCGGCGCCCGCTGCTCGCGGGGGCGGCGTCCGCCTGCTCACCGCCGGCGTTCTCACGGTCGCGGGGCGCGTCACCGGCGGGGTTCTCCGCCTCCGGGCCGTCCCCGGCGACCGGGGAGGCGTCCGCCTCACCCGGGGAGCCGCCCTCCGCGGGCTGCCCGGCGGCACCGTCCTGCTCACCGCCGGCCAGGGTGCCGGCGGCGGGAAGGGCCTCGTCCGCGCCGGGGCCTGCGGCCGCCTCCCCGCCTTCTGCGCCGGGACCGGGCTGGCCGCCGGTGAGCTCGATGCTGGCGAGCGCGAGCGCGATGAGCTGGGAGCCCTCGTCCTGCACCGCCGCCCGCCCGGACCGGACGGC
>CAMCQD010000361.1 GCA_945876925.1 uncultured Dermatophilus sp. | reverse complement strand
GGTGGCGCCGGCTGGTGGGCCGTACTACCAGGCCGTCCTCAAGGCCTACGGCCTGAGCGCAGCCCGGGGTGTGGCCGAGGTGGGCGCTGGCCTGGCCGGCGTGGCGGACGCGGAATTGTCCGCCCCGGACCGCTCGGGGCGCCGCGACCTGACCCTCGTCATGGCCTGAGCCCCTGCCCGGTGGGCGCGCCGACGGCGCCCCGACCCGATTCCCGGGTCAGGGTGTCGGGGGTCCCCCGGGAGCCGGGACGGCTCAGATGTCCATGCGCACGAGGATGACGTCATTCTCCTCGGCGTGGATGACGGCGTCGGCGGGCGCGGCGTCGATGCGGGCGAGCTCCGCGGGGCTGAGCTCGACGGAACCGCCTTCAAGGCGGTGCCCGTGGAGAGCGAGTACGCCCAGGCCCCCGGTGGCGGCGCGCACGGCGTCGTAGTCGGCGAGGAGGGCGGCGGAGATGGTGCCGGCGAGCTCATCGCGCCGGGCCCGCAGGCGCTCGGTCTCCTCGTCGATCCGCGTGAACTCGGCGTCGCGCTCGGCGGTCAGTTCCCGGCCCGCGGCGCGGATGGCCTGCTCCTCAGCACCGAGCCGGTCGGACTCGGCCTGGGCCGCCTCGAGGGCCTCCATGGCGGCGATCTGGGCGTCCTCGAGAACCGCCTGGCGCCGTCCGAGCTGGTCGATCTCCCCCTGGATGGCGGCCAGGTCCCGGGCGGCGTCACTGCCCGCGGCCAGGCGCTCGCGCAGGGCGGAGGCTCGGCGAACGACCTGCCCGACCTCGTCCTCGGCGTGGGTGGCGCTCCGCTTGGCCTCGGCCAGGGCGGCGGTGGCCAGCAGGGCGGAGCGCTTGTTGTCCTTGAGGCGGGCGACGGTCGCCTCGATGCGGGCCAGGACGGGCAGGGCGCGCCGCTCGTGCGCGAGCCTGGCGAGTGCGGCGTCGATGTCCTGCAGGTCGATGAGGAGTCGCTGCTCGGCGAGGGGGGCGCTGGTCACGGGGTCCTTCCGGTCGTCGAGGGTGGGGAGGGCGGGCGGGGCGTCAGCTCACTGGAGCGATGCTGGCGCTCAGGCGCATGGCCCAGGGGTCGGTGCAGATCGTGGAGACATGCGTGAAGAGTCTACGTCCGCCGTGCTCGGCGGCGGTGGCCAGCCGCTGCGCGAGCGGGTCCACAACCCCTCGCACCGTCTGGAGGTGGCGCTGGTCGGCAAGCACATCGATCTCCACGACGCCTATCCGTCGGTCTCCGAGGCGATCCGCCATGCGGGCTTCACCTGCGACGCCCGGGTGGACATCCGCTGGATCGCCTCGGGCACCTGCGAGACGCCCGAGGGTGCGCAGCGGGCGCTGGCGGGGGTCGATGCCGTGGTGGTGCCGGGCGGCTTCGGCGTGCGCGGAGAAGGAGCCGGAGACGCCCGATCCCGTGGTCACGCCGATGGAGGCGCAGTGCGAGTTCGTCACCGGGGACGGCGGCCCGGGCGGCACGATGCGCCTCGGTGCCTACCCGGCGGTCCTGGCCGGGGGATCGCTGGTCGCTCGGGCCTACGGAGCCAGGCAGGTCATCGCAAGGCGTGAGGAACGCCATACGTCCAGCGGCAATGATTCCGGAGTCCGGACGCGTTGATAAGGCGAACCTTATCGACGTCCAGTGCACGGCACTGGGCCCTATCGCTCCGAGGAGTTAACCGACATGCCCCGATTCCTTTCCCGACACAAGCGCCTCGTGGTCTCCCTGACCGTGGTCTTCCTGGCCGCCGCCGGCGTCGGCCTGGCCGTGTTCAAGCCGTGGCTGCTGTTCATCGACCGTACCGTGGATGATGAGATCCCCGTCTTCTCGGTGGCGACGGCGGATGCGGCGCCCCAGGCGGAGTCGGGCGGGGCGACGGGGGCGGACAGCGTCGGCGGTGCCACCGACGCGCCCGCGCCGCAGGGGCCCGTTCAGGTGGCGAGCGGCTCGTTCATCTCCCACGAGCACTCGACGAGTGGGACGGCGCGCGTGCTGCGCAATCCGGACGGCTCGCATCAGTTGGTGCTGGAGGACCTCGCGACGTCGAACGGCCCGGACGTGCGGGTGTGGCTCAGCGCTGCGCCGGTGATCGAGGGCAAGGACGGCTGGTTCACGGCCGGGGACCACGAGCATCTGGACGTGGCGCCGATCAAGGGGAATCTTGGCAACCAGGTCTACGACCTGCCCGCGGGGACGGACCTGAGCGCGTGGACGAGCGTGGTTCTGTGGTGCGACGACTTCGACGTCTCCTTCGGCGCCGCCGAGCTGACCGCCGCGTAAGAACGCGCAGGGGCGGGTGCTGACAGGCGGACGCGGGCTTTCGCCTCCCGAGCCTCCCGGGTCCCGGCCCCTCAGGCCCTAGGCGTCAATTCTGCTGCCGTGGGAGTGGATCCGCGCGAGGAGGCCGACGACGATCGTTGGGGTTCCGCCGATCTCGCCGGGCCGCCGAACCGCCGACCCGCCCACGGCAGCAGGATTGACACTGCTCCCGGGCCGAGTCCGCTTGGTGCGGGTTCGTATAGGGGAGTCGTGGTGCGCCTGGGCAGCATCAATTCGAACAACTGGCTACCCCTGCTCGCCTTCCGCAAGCGTCTCATCGCGGGTGAGGTGGCTCCGGAGTCGAGCACGGCTAGCGTAGCGCCTACTGGGCAGGCGAGCGAGACCCCGACAGCCCGCGGCATCCGCAACACGGCTTGTCGCCCGATCGACGCAACGAAGAAGCAGCAGATCCTCGATCTGGAGCCCACCGGCATGTCTGCCCGCGAGATCGCTGCCGAAGTCGGTGTCACTGAGTCAACCGTCCGTGCCACCTGCCGCCAGGCCAAGCGACCACCCCGCCGCAAGCGACACTTCACCAGTGATGACCTCCAGTGTGCTCAGCAGCTCCACGCACAGGGGCGTACCTACATCGAGATCGGATTGGAGCTCGGCTTCGGGCGGGATACGGTGAGCAAGCATCTAACGGCTGCGCAGGAATTACAAGAGGTGGGAAAGCAGTGTGTTCCTCTACTCTTCTCGTAGATGACAATTTAGATCGCCAAGCGCTTCGGCTTCCACCGCACCCCGGTGGCGCGGCACCTCAAGCAGACAGGGGAGA
>CAMCQD010000360.1 GCA_945876925.1 uncultured Dermatophilus sp. | reverse complement strand
ACCAGCCGCGCCACTCTCCCGCTGGCCCCTTCGCTGCCAGCCGCGCCACACCCAGCCGCACCACCCCTGCTAGCCACGTCGCCCCCTGGCCGCTCCTGGCGTTAGCTGCTGCCTTGCCGCAGCAGCTAACTGCCCGGCGGCGCTGGTCCGGCCAGGGGGTGATTCGCCTCAGCGACGACCTGGCACGCACCAGGCAGGCGCCGCTCAGCTCGCGGTTTCGGACTCTGGCGGCACGGCTGCTAGTCTGTGACGGCAGCCAGCCCCCGTAGCTCAGGGGATAGAGCACCGCCCTCCGGAGGCGGGAGCGCAGGTTCGAATCCTGCCGGGGGCGCAATATATTCGATTCACACGCCCTGGCCAGCACCGGCCAGGGCACTTTTCATGCCAGGACAGGCCGGTCCCGCAACCGGGCGCACCAGAAAGCCCAGCGTCGCCTCAGCCGCACCAGACGGTCGCCTGGCCTCCGGCGGGTAACTGCCTCCCCGGCCAGCCCCCGCGCGAGGCTTGTCCGCGCCTCGGAGAAGCACCGGCCCGAGATCGCGGCAAACCACGGCCTGCCACCGGCCGGCAAGCACGCCGCGCCTCCGCCGCCAGCGCGGGAGCCGGATCGGCCTGTCCCGGGCCGCGGGACCGGGGCTGTGCCCCCGGCGTAGCGATCCCAGCTATGCCTTTCTCCGGCCCCCGCGCACATTCACCTGCGTAGACATGCGCGCACCCCCGAAAACGGGATACTTCCGATCGCTACCCCAGCACGACCCCCGCCGCAGCGGGGCGAGTGCTGACCCGGCCCATCGCACCCGAGGGTCTGGTGGCGGGGCAGGGCCAGCCCGGGGACCTGCCCGCTGCGGTCCTCGTGAGACGTGGTCACTGCTCCGGGCCGGACGCGACGCGGATCACCGTGGCACCGGGGATGGCGTCATGTCGCCCGGGAGTGCAGGTCAGCAGGATGACCTGGGCACGCTCACCCGCCTGGGCCAGCACCGCCGAGGTGGCCAGCACCCGGTGCGGATCCGAATGCCCCAGCGCGTCGTCGATCACCACCGGCACCCCCTCCACCGGGTCGACCAGTCCCGCCACCGCCAGTCGCACGAGCACGGCCAGCTGCTCCTGCGCGCCGGCCGACAACGCCGCGTACGGCACGTTCACGCCATCGAGCACCCGCTCCGCGATGCCCAGATCCGGCCCCACCACGACCGAGAAACCCGGGCCGTACACCCGCCTGCCCAGGCGCTCCACGGCCTGCTGGAACGGCTTGACGTACGCCGCCCGGGCAGCGTCCCGATGACGGTCGAGCGTCTCCGCGAGCAGCCGGACCGCCGCCGCCTGCCGCTCGACCAGGCGCGCCGACCGCCGGGCGGCCGCCAGTGCATCAGCTGCCGCAGCAGCCTGCTCGGCACGGCCCTGCCCGCCGAATTCGCCGAGCACCGCCTCCACCCGGAGCAGCGCCTCCTGCTCCCTCCGTAGCCGCGTCAGCGCCGCCTGGGCCGCGTGCTCGGCCGCCTCGAGCAACTCGCCCGCGTCTGAGTCCGTCACCAGCTCCTCGGCCTGGTCGCGTTCCCGGCTCGCCAGCGCCAGCGCCGCCTGCGTCACCGCATGCGCCTCGGCCAGCTCAGCGTCACCGCACTGCGCGCGGGCGGCCACCAGGCGCGCCTGGCACTGCTCCAGCTCCCGGGTAGCCGCCCGCAGCTCCGATTCGGCCGCGCTGGCCTGCTTACCCGCCCGGTCCGCGATCTCCCGGCAGTGCTCCACCCGCGCCTCCGCCTGGGCCCCGGCGTGCCGGGCATCGTCCTCGGCCCGCTCCAGCTCGGTGATCCGCTGCGCCAGCTCGGCGGGGTCAGCGGGCAACTCGGCAGCCTGGCCGGCCGCGCCCGCCTCCGGCCCGGCTGCCCGGGCGCTGAGCAGGCTGGTCACCTGAGCGAGCCGGTCCCGCAGCCCGCTGAGGTCGTCGCCGCCGATGGCAGCCTGACGCTCAGCCTCCAGCTCCCGCACCCGGGCCTGGGTGGCCACCCGGGCGTCCCCGGCGGCAACCGCCTCGGCGACGCTGCCGGCCGAGAGCTCACGTAACAGCCCGGCAAGCCGCGCCCGGGCCGCCGTCACCTCTTCAGCCCGGCCAGCGGCCCCAGCCGCCGGTTCCAGCTCGATTCGCAGCACCCCCGGCACGGACAGCTCCGTCGCTTCGGTGATCGCCCAGGACAGACCCTCCTCCCCCGCATCAACCGGCTCCCCGTCACGGAACACCCGCATCTGGCCGGAGAGCGCGAGCACCCGCACCCGGGCGGAGGCGGCCTGCTGGGCCACCTCCGCCCGGTCCAGGGCTGCCTGAGCCTCGCGGACCCGGTTGAGCGCGGCGGGATCTACTGGCAGGCCGGCCAGCGCCGCCCGTTCGCCAGCCAGCTGGGCGTCCAGTTCGCCGGCCCGGGCGAGCCGCGCCCGCAAGGTGCGCTGCTCCGCGCGCAGGCTCGCCTCCTCCGCGCCGCGCCGGATAGCGGCCAGCATCGATCTGGCGTCTTCCAGTGCGGTGCGCGCCGCCTGGGCCCCGGACCGGGCGGTCTCCAGGGAAGCCGCCGCCGATCTCTCCGCGAGCCGGCGGTCCTCCAGCGCCCCCGTGGCGGCGGCCACGGCCGCCTCGCGGGCTGATACCGCCGCGACCAGGCCCTCCCGCTCGGATAGCCGGGCGGCTGAGTCGCGCTCATCCCGGACGGCGCGTTCCAGGGCGACCCGTGCCTGGCTGACCACCTGGCGCTGCTCCTGCTGCGCGCGAGCCTGGGCGGCCAGCTCATCCCGCTGCCGCTGGCGCTGCTCCAGGCGCCCGGTCAGGTCCGCGCAGGACTCCACCAGCCGGGCATGCTCACCGACCAGCTCGTCAACCTGCCGCACCGCCGCATCGGCCGCCTCACTAGCTCGTTCCGCCTCGCCCAGGGCACGCCGCACGCGAGCCAGCTCCCCGGTCGGCTTACCGGTGGCGGTGAAGTAGGTGCCGTACTCGGCCCGGACCGCCGCGAGCAGGGCGTCACCAGATTCGCCGGCGTCCGCGGCCGACCCGGCGGTAGCGTCCAGCGCCGCCCGCAGCGCCGCGCTGCCGCTCAGGTCAAGC
>CAMCQD010000359.1 GCA_945876925.1 uncultured Dermatophilus sp. | reverse complement strand
GTGCATCGGCCCGATCCTGGGCGGAGTGCTCGGACTGGCCTCAGCCGGGGACAGCGTCGCCCAGGGGAGCCTGCTGCTCGCGGTGTACTGCCTCGGCCTGGGAATCCCGTTCGTGCTGGTAGCCGCTGGGGCCACCGAGGCCGCGCGGCGCCTGCGCCGCATCGCTGCCCGCCACGGGCTCATCTCGGCTGCCGCCGGGGGATTCCTCGTCCTCACCGGCTTCCTGATGATCACCGACCTGCTCGGCCAGGTAACCGGCCTGGCCCTCATCCCCGGCATGTGAGGAGCCCGTCATGGCATCAGCGACCGGCAGGCCCGGCACCACCGGCCCGGCGGGCACCGGCCAGGCCAGCCCGGCCCGGGTCGGCGACCAGCACGAGAACCAGTCAGGTACCGGCGATCTCACCCTCGGGCAGCTGGCCGGCAAGCTGAACGCGTTCTTCTACCACAAGAAGACCGGCCTCGTCCTCATCCTGGCGATGGCGTTCCTGTGCCTCATGGGGGCGCTGCTGGAGCAGGCCCCCGGCGGGGTCACCGGCAACCCGCGCTCCTACGCCCAGTGGCTGGCCTCGGTGCGTCCCCGTTACGGCGGCTGGACGAACGTGCTCGACCTGCTCGGCCTGTTCTCGGTGTTCAGCTCGATCTGGTTCAAGGCCGTTACCGTGCTGCTCGCCATCAGCATCGTGGCGTGCACCTGCCACCGGCTGCCGCAGCTGTGGCAGCGCGCCACCCGCCCGCACGTGCACGTCACCGAGGTGTTCTTCCAGCACGCCACTATCGGCTGCGATTTCCGGGTGGACGGCGAGGCCGGCGCCGTGGCGGAGCACGTCACCGCCGCCCTGCGCCACCGCCGCTACCGGGTGCTGCCCGATGAGCGCGATCCCGGCTCGCTGTACGCCGACCGCTTCCGGTGGGCGCCGTTCGGCACCGCCATCGCGCACGCCAGCTTCGTCATCATCCTGCTGGGCATGCTGGTGACCTCGCAGTTCGGGTTCAGCGAGGACAACGTCGCGGTCCCGGTCGGCACCACCGCCCAGCTCGGTCACGACACCGGCCTGGCGGTGCATGTCAACTCCTTCACCGATTCGTACTACCCCGACGGCCGGCCCAGCGACTACGTCGCCGACCTCACCCTGCTGCGGGGGCCGGCCGAAGTCGCCCGCCAGGAGGTGCGGGTCAACGACCCGCTGCGCTACGACGGGGTATCCATCCACCAGGGCTCCTTCGGGGTCGCCGCGGTCATGCGGATCACCGGGGCCCAGGGCGAGGAGGTGTTCTCCGGCGCCGTGCCGATGCAGTACGTCACCGACAGCGGGGCCAGCTCCTTCGGGCGGCTGGCCCTGCCCGATCAGGGCCTGGAGGTCTTCGTCATCGGGGCCGGATCAGGCGGCCAGGCCAGCCCGATCAGCGCCGGGCAGGTGCAGGTCGACGTGTACCGCTCGGACAGCGACACCGCGCTGGACTCCCGGATCGTCGATCAGGGCACGCCCGCCCAGGTTGGCGGCCTGACCGTCACCTTCGAGCGGGAACGCCAGTTCACCGGGCTCATGGTCTCGCGTGACCCCGGTGCCATCCTCGTGTGGATCGGCTCGGGCCTGCTGGTGATCGGCACCGCGCTCACCATGGGCCTCAAGCACCGCCGGCTGTGGATCCGGGTGAGCCCGGCCGGCGCGGGCACCCGCGTCCGGATCGCCTCGGCCGACCGGCGTGACCTCGTCTTCGCCCGGCAGGTCGACGACCTGGCCGGGGACATCCGCTCCCGCGCAACCGAACCTGACCGCGCCGCCGGCGCCCGTGTGAAGTAGGCCGACATGCTTGAGCTGTCCCAGTACACCCTCATCGCCGCCACGATCCTCGTCGCGCTGGCGCTGGCCTGCCAGCTGGCGGTCGCGGTGAGTAAGCGCCCCGTGCCGGCCGCGGCCCCGGCCCGGGCCGGGGAAGGCAGCGTGGCCACCCTGGAACGCCCCCCGGGGAATGGCGGCGCCGCGCCGGTGCGCGGGGTCGCCTGGTACGGGCAGACCCTCACCCAGGTGGCGCTGGTGTCCCTCACCGTCTCCCTGGTGGCCCGCTCGATCGTCACCGGGCACGGGCCGTTCACCAACCAGCACGAGTTCGCCGTCTCGTTCTCCTGGGGGATCGTGCTGGCCCTGGTGTACTTCGAGTGGCGCTACGACGTGCGCTCGCTGGCGCTGCTCGTGCTGCCGGTGACGCTGGCGATGCTGCTGTACGCCGGTACCGTCGACTCCCAGGTGCGTCCGCTCATCCCCGCGCTGCAGAACAACCTGCTGCTCACCCTGCACGTGGCCGCTGCGGTGATCTCCTACGGCGCGGCGGCGGTCGCGTTCGCGGCGGCGGCGCTGTTCCTCCTCAGGCCGCGGGTGTCGTTCGCGCACCTGCTGCCCAGCCGGGACGTGCTGGACGAGATCGGCTACCGGGCGGCGGTGTTCTCCTACCCGTTCATGACCGTCATGATCATCCTGGGCGCGATCTGGGCCGACATCGCCTGGCACCGCTACTGGAGCTGGGACCCCAAGGAGACCGCCGCGCTGGTGACCTGGCTGATCTACAGCGCCTACCTGCACGCGCGGGTCGCCCGCGACTGGCGCGGGGACCGGGCAGCCTGGCTGCTCGTCATCGGATTCCTGGCCGTGCTATTCACGTACTTCGGCAACCTGTTCTTCGGCGGGCTGCACGCCTACGCTTGAGGCATCATGGCTGGCACGCAACCCTCCCGACCTGAGCAGGACTGGCGCGCCCGCCTGCGCGGCAGCAGATCCGGCACCCTGCTCGTGCTCACCGTGACGGCGCTGCTGGTGTTCGGCGGCGCCTGGGTGGTGCAGCGTTCCCGGGGCGGGGAGGCTGCCGCGCCCGGGAGCGTAGCCGAGGCGGCTGCCATGCCCGGCGCGCCTGGTGCTGCGTCGCTTTCCGGGGCGGGGGCCGCTGACGGGCCGGTGATCGGCCAGGCCGCCCCGGACTTCACCGCCCGTACCGCCAGCGGCGAGACGGTGACGCTGAGCTCCCTGCGGGGGCGGCCGGTGTGGCTCACCTTCGGCGGCTCGTGGTGCCCCAACTGCCGCGCCGAATTCCCCGACATCCAAGCCACTTTCAC
>CAMCQD010000358.1 GCA_945876925.1 uncultured Dermatophilus sp. | reverse complement strand
CGAGGTCGCCGCCTGTGTCACCCATGGCCCGCTCCGCATTGCCGCCTGCCGCGACGCCCCCGGAGCTGATCCGCAACTTCTGCATCATCGCGCACATCGACCACGGCAAATCCACCCTCGCCGACCGGATGCTGCAGTCCACCGGCATCGTGCCGGAGCGGGAGATGCGGGCCCAGTACCTGGACCGGATGGATATCGAGCGTGAGCGCGGCATCACCATCAAATCCCAGGCGGTCCGCCTGCCGTGGGCCGTCCAGGCCGCCGACGGGACGACGGCGACTTACTGCCTCAACATGATCGACACTCCCGGGCACGTCGACTTCAGCTACGAGGTGTCCCGTTCGCTGGCCGCCTGCGAGGGCGCGGTGCTGCTGGTCGACGCGGCCCAGGGGATCGAGGCACAGACCCTGGCCAACCTGTACCTGGCCATCGAGAACGACCTCACCATCATCCCGGTGCTCAACAAGATCGACCTGCCAGCCGCCCAGCCGGAGAAGTACGCCGCCGAACTGGCCGGGCTCATCGGCTGCGAACCTGAGGACTGCCTGCTCGTCTCGGGGAAGACCGGGGCGGGGGTGGAGGATCTGCTGGACCAGATCGTGGCGCAGATCCCGCCGCCCGCCGGTGACGCGAACGCCCCCGCGCGGGCGATGATCTTCGACTCGGTGTACGACACCTACCGCGGCGTGGTCACGTACGTGCGCGTGGTCGACGGGGCGCTGTCCCCGCGGGAGCGGATCGCCATGATGTCCACCCGGGCGACCCACGAACTGCTGGAGATCGGGGTGATCTCGCCCGAGCCGGCCCCCAGCCAGGGGCTCGGCGCCGGCGAGGTCGGCTACCTCATCACCGGGGTGAAAGACGTGCGCCAGTCCCGGGTTGGCGACACCATCACCAACGCGGCCCGGCCCGCCACCGAGCCGCTGGGTGGCTACCGCGATCCTCGCCCGATGGTGTTCTCCGGGCTGTACCCGATCGACGGCTCGGACTACCCGGGCCTGCGTGACGCCCTGGACAAGCTCAAGCTCAACGACGCCGCCCTCATCTACGAGCCGGAGACCAGCGCCGCCCTCGGCTTCGGCTTCCGGGTCGGGTTCCTGGGAATGCTGCACCTGGAGATCGTGCGCGAGCGCCTGGAACGCGAATTCGGCCTCGACCTCATCTCGACCCTGCCGAACGTGGAATACGACGTCACCCTCGAGGACGGCACCCTGGTCGAGGTCACCAATCCCAGCGAGTTCCCGGCCGGCAAGATCGCCGAGGTCCGCGAGCCGATCGTGCGGGCCACGATCCTGGCGCCCAGTGAGTTCATCGGCGCGATCATGGAGCTGTGCCAGCAGCGGCGCGGGGCCCTGCGCGGCATGGACTACCTGTCGCCGGAGCGGGTCGAGATGCGCTACACCCTGCCCCTGGCCGAGATCGTGTTCGACTTCTTCGACCAGCTGAAGTCCAGGACCCGCGGGTACGCCTCACTGGACTACGAACCCGACGGCGACCAGGCCGCCGACCTCGTGCGGGTGGACATCCTCCTGCAAGGTGAGGCGGTTGACGCGTTCAGCGCCATCGTGCACAAGGACAAGGCCTACGCCTACGGGGTGTCGATGGCCGGCAGGCTGCGCCAGCTCATCCCGCGCCAGCAGTACGAGGTGCCCATCCAGGCCGCGATCGGGTCGCGCGTGATCGCCCGCGAGACCATCCGGGCGATGCGCAAGGACGTGCTGGCCAAGTGCTACGGCGGTGACATCTCACGGAAGCGCAAGCTGCTGGAGAAGCAGAAAGAGGGCAAGAAGCGGATGAAGATGGTCGGCCGGGTCGAGGTGCCCCAGGAGGCCTTCATCGCGGCCCTGTCCAGTGACGGCGAGGCCAAGGCGGGCAAGTGACCGCGCGCACCCGCCCGGGGCGGACGCTCATCCGGCGCGACGTCGTTTCCTATGCCCGGCGGGACGGACGCTACTCCCAGCGGAACGCGGCCGCGTGGACCCCGGCCCTGGCTCACCTGCTCCTGGCCCCGCCCCGCGGGCCCCGGGCGACCAGCATCGACCCGGACTGGCGGTGCGACCCGCTCGAGGCGTTCGGCCGGGCCGCGCCGCTGGTCGTGGAGATCGGCATCGGCAACGGGGACGCCGTGCTCGCGCACGCGGCGGCCCACCCGCAGCTGAATCACCTGGCCGTCGAGGTGTACCGGCCTGGCCTGGCCCGGACCGTGGTGCAGGCCAGCGCCCGGGGCCTGTCTAATCTGCGCGTCCTCGAGGGGGACGGGCGCACGCTGCTGACCCGCAGCCTGCCCCCGGCGGGAGTGCACGAGGTGCACGTGTGGTTCCCCGACCCGTGGCCCAAGGCCCGCCATCACAAGCGGCGCCTGGTCGATGAGGCCTTCGCCGCCGCCGTTGCGCGGGTGCTGGAACCGGGCGGGGTGCTGCGGCTGGCAACCGACTGGGACGATTACGCCGCCCGGATCGAGCAGGTACTCACCGGGGCGGTCGCGGACCAGATCTTAGAGCCCCTGCCCGCAGGGCACGACCCGGCCGCCGCGGTGCGCCAGCGCGGCCGGTACCCCTGGCGGCCGGTGACCCGTTTCGAGGCCAAGGGCGCTGCCAGCGGCCGGAGCATCACCGACTTCGCGGTGCGCCGCCCGGCAAGGTGACCGCCGGGTCCGGATGGTGGTACTCGCGCGGCTGGTGACAGGCGTGGAAAGATGCCCAGGTGCCTTCAGCTCCCCTGGGCGGTGACCCAGCCCCCGCGGACGGACGGTTGCCCGCGGCAGCGCTGGCGTCGTTCGCCGGCGGCGGTCCGTTCGGCTACTACATCCATGTCCCGTTCTGCGCCCGCCGGTGCGGATACTGCGACTTCAACACGTACGTTCCCGCCGCTGGCGCGCTCGGCGCGGAGGCCATGGCGTCCTATGCCGGGGCGCTGACCCGTGAGATCCACCTGTCCGCCGAGGTGCTCGGGCAGGCCGGCCCACTGCGAAACGTAGATACGGTCTTCGTTGGCGGGGGCACGCCGACGATGCTCCCGGCGGCCGGCCTGGTGGCGATGCTGGACACCCTGCGCGAGCGGTTCGGGCTGGCCGCCGGCGCGGGCCGGGCCGAGCTCGTCGAGGCCGCCGCGCGCG
>CAMCQD010000357.1 GCA_945876925.1 uncultured Dermatophilus sp. | reverse complement strand
TTCATCGAGACCGCTGAGGCACATGAGCAACGACGACTTCCCAGATCCGGAGTGTCCCACGACTGCTGTCAGGCCGCCACCGTGCAGCTCGAGGTCGCATCCGCGCAGGATGTCAGTCGTCGTCGGCCCCGATTTCACGACCCGTCGGAGGTCTGTGGCGCTGAGCAGCGTGGTCAAGGCAGCTTCCTTCATCAAGAGAGTTAGACACGGTCATGGGTGGTGGCCGCGGTTCCGATTGCGTACGCGCTCCGGACCGCGGCCACCGGTCGCGAGGGTGCCTCAGCAGTTGCCCCACGTGATCGAGCTGGGCCAGCCCGGGCACGGCGGGTTCACACTGAAGCTGCTCACGCGCGCGGCATCGTGCGAGTCGACCTCGCCTTCAATGGTCTGGAACTCAAGGATGCGGTTCATCATTCACCTTCTTTCACCTCGGATGTCACCCGTCCTCAGATTCCGAACGGGAGGCTTGGGCTGTCGTCGAGGATCTCGTTCAAGGCAGCGAGCACGCCACTGGCCCCGGTGAGATAGTCCGACGACAGGCGAAGATTCTGGTTACCTCGGAAGAACACGCCGGTATCATCTGCGACAGCGTGGAGGTGCAAGGACTGAAGGTGTGAGGCGATGACCTCGTCGAGTACGAGACTCGGTCGATGCCGCACCCGCCGTGTGAGGTAAATTAAGAAGCCGGCGAGTCCATGGGCAAGTGATGCTTGGCCGCACTGATGGTACGTGGCTGCCGCGTCGATCCTCGCCAAGGGCTCGGAGAACACATGCGGGTCGGGTACGCGCTGCAGTTCGAGGATCGCCAGTCCGACCCCGAGAGACCCGACGCCGAGATATGGCAGGGTTCGCCAGCCCTCGTCGAATTCTAAGGTGGCGTTCTTCGTCGTCGTGCATCGAGCGAGATCTGCCTCGATCGCGCGTGTGGCAAGGGAGACATATCGGCCTTCCCCTGTCTGCTCATGGAGCCTGGCGAAGAGGATCGCAGCCGCACACCAGCCGTTGAGCAGGCCAACGGTTTCTCCCTGGACGCCGTCGTCGAGGAGTTTCTCCAGGTGGTGTGCCGCCATGAGCGGATCCTCACCTGACGCGAGGTGGTGCAAGCCCACGCCGGCCCAGCCTGACCAGAGAGTCGGGTCGGTCGGCTCCGGCCCGGATGTCGACTCCAGGGCGGTCAATGTTTGACAGAGACCAGCGTCGCGGGCGGCATGCGCGAGGCCTTCCCGGCCGCGCAGGCCTGGTGAGTGAATGTCGCCAGTGCGGGCGGCCAGCCACGCATCTGCGGCATCAGGGTCGATCCCGGCGGGTGAGCGGCGGAGTTGGTCGATGATTCCTGCTGCACCGTAGGGGTATCCTGCTTGATGCTCTGTCCCGTCGGAGGCGAACAGGACGATATCGCCGGGTGCAAGCGGGCCCTCGTCGCCCCAGTCGATCAGGCTCAGGAGACCGCGTGTGATCTCCTCGCGCAGCCTGGCCTCGGAGAGGGTTTCGATTCCGCGGACTCGGTCATCGAGCTCACCCCTCCGCGTCGCAGGCAACACATCGACCGTGGCACTGCGGATCGAAGCGCGCACCGGCTCTGGTACGGCAAGCGAGTAGGTGCCGTTCTTGAGCAGCTGCTCGATCTTCCACACATTGCCCTGATCGGCAATCGTGGCCTGGGGATAGATCAGGTCCAGTTCCAGCATTCCCATCGACCACCGATCGGCCGCAGCGCCGGTCAGTCCGAAGAAGGGCTCATAGCCCGGAGCGCCCTGCTGGCAGCGCCAGTCGGGGTCCATGCGATGTGCGAACTCGAAATCGATGAAACAGGGTACCCTCCCGTCTCGCATGATGACGTTCTTAGGATGAATGTCGCCAAGCAACCATCCCGCATCGTGTACGGCGGCCAGGGCCTCGTCCAGGTGTTCGACAGTCGAGACGAGCCAGGCCACATAGGCGTCGTCACGAAGATTCCAGGGAGCAGGTCGTAACACCGGGGTGCGCGTCATCCATTCGCGCTTGAGGTCCTGCCCCTGGATGTGCTCCATGACAAGGAATCGGTGTTCCCAGGCGGTGAATGACCCGTAGTAGGCCGGAACGCAGTCGAGACCTTCCAGCCCTTGCAGCACATCGGCTTCATGGCTGAGCCGGGTCACTGCGTCGGTCCCGTCGACGTCCAACCCCGCATGGGGGCGTGCTTCCTTCAAGACGACGCGTGTGCCTGCTGGCACGTACTCATCGGTCGTGGCCTCGGCGAGGTACACACCGCCACCGTTGGAGAAATGGAGCGCAGAGCGCATCGTAAAGGGAAAACAAACGTCCTCGTCGCCGACGGCAGCGGCCACCGTTTCCGGCAGGCTCACCCATTCCGGAGGTGTGTACGTGGGCCGGCGTGGATCTTCGACTTCGTTGCCCTCAGGGTCGATCAGCGTTGAGACGAAGGGTGCGTCCTCGGCCGGAGGGACGAAGGCGCCGTATCGGAAGTAGACGGGCCCTGATCTCCATCGCTTGTCAGAGAGGACATACGGTCCTTCACCTCCCTCGAGGAGATCATCAAGCTCATCGAGAGCCGATGCGAACTCCTCGTCGGAGCTGGGATATATAGTGATGAATTTCCCGGGCGCAGACCGGTCCGCATATTTACTGTTCTGGTTCAGCAGATCGCGCGCAGAGGCCAGATGCTTGAATGCTAAACCGATACCGAAGCAAAACCGTGCCGTGGCTGAAAGCACGGTCTCCGCGTTCCCGGGCGTCACCGAGATGTGAATCTTCCATCCCTGCCGAGGAAATGACCATTCATCCGGGATCCAGTTGATCCACGGATATGTGGTCTTTGAACTCCACCCGGCATCCGCATGGATGGAAACATCGAAGACTCCACCGGTTTCATCAATAATCGCAGGAGTGTAGAATGGATTTCCTGGCTGGCAATACCGCAAGTACTGAAGATCGAGTGGCATCGTTGCTCCCCCATTTCTTCGCCGGACTCCGGCGGTTGATATGCCATTCACGCTATACCTGCGCGCGGGGCTGGCGCGTCCACCCACGGTCACGACATAGGCATGACCACGGTCATGGGTGCTCAGCGGTCAGCGAAGCTAGGCTTGACCGTATGGGTTCATTCCACGTGAGTGTCGAGCG
>CAMCQD010000356.1 GCA_945876925.1 uncultured Dermatophilus sp. | reverse complement strand
ACCCCGCGCCCCGGGCCAGGGACCGGCCCGGGGCGCTCGCCGGGCACCCGGACCCCGGATCCCCGCCGCACCGGCCCTGCGGGTGCCTCAGCGGGGGAGCGGGGTGACGTGGAAGACGGCCGAGGAGGCCGGGGCGGCGCCGCAGGAAACCGCCCGGGCGGCCGTCTCCGACTCGGTGACCCGCAGCGCCCACGAGCGCCCGTCGCGGTGCCGCACCCGCACCCCGTGGTGGCGGGTGCCCGGCAGGTCAGCCGGCAGCGGCAGGCCGGGGCCGGCACTGGTCTCCAGGGCGAGTACCTCACTGACGCCGTGATGCTCGCGCACGTAGGCGTCGGCTGCCTGATGCGCCGGCGGCAGGTGCGCCAGGCCGCGCAGGTGCCGCCCGGTGGCCAGCCCGGCCGGGATCGTCCCGGCTGCGAACCCGCCGGCCGGCGCCGACTCGCCCAGGGCAGCCGCGAAGGCGCCCGCATCCGCGACGCGGCCCAGGGTGATCCCCAGGGGAAGCAGCACCCCCGTCGGGGCAAACCGGTGCCCGCCGGTGTGCGTGCACTCCCACACCCTGCCGGGCAGGTCGCCGGCGAGGTCGCGCACGAGCGCCCGGCCGCGCAGCGCGCAGCACACGTCGCGCTTGCCGTTGGTGCACACCAGCCCGGCCGCCTCACGGGCCGGGCGCAGCCACGGCGCGGCCGCCAGGACGACGGCGGCGTCCCCGGCGGCGATCTGGATGAAGGGCAGGTCCGCCACCACGGCGGGGTCGTCGTGCTCCCCGCACAGCAGCCACGGGCGTCCCTGCGGCATGCCCCCGGCGACGTACACCATGCGGGCGTATCCGCGTGCGCTGCCGTGCCGTTCACGACCGGCGTCACGGATGAGCAAGGCCCGCCCGCCGGCTTCGGCGGCCCGCTGCTCCAGGGCCGCACCGTCCCGGGGATCGAGCTGGGAGGCGGTGAAGGCCCTGGCGCCCCAGGGGCCGCGCTGCTCCATGGCCACCCAGAACCGGGCCGTCGAGGCGGTGCCCCAGACCGGGTCGGGCGAGGCGTCCCAGGCCGCCGAGCAGTTACCGGGGGCCAGGCGCGAAGCGGAGGAGGCAGGCATGCCTTAGAAGATAGCCGGGAGACCGGTCCGGGCCAGCTTGCGAGGGCCGGTTTCGCGTGCCGCCGTCAGGACTGCCAGACTGCCCGCAGGCCAGCCGGATCCGCGCCACAGCCGGACCCGGGTACCTGGCCGATCCCGCCCGATGGCCTGCGCGCGCTGGCGTTCGGCGCAATGCTGGGCACAGGGGGCTTACTTCTGACGCCAGGGAGGCCGTATGTACTCGCCCGTGCTAGACCAGGGCAAGCGCGATCGAGCCCTGGCGGAGCTAGCCGAGCAGGAGTTCGACCTTCTCGTCGTCGGCGGCGGCGCGACCGGAGCGGGCGTGGCCCTCGAAGCCGTCTCCCGGGGGCTGAGCGTGGCCCTGGTCGAGGCTCAGGACTGGTCGGCGGGCACGTCGAGCCGTTCGAGCCGTCTCATCCACGGTGGCCTGCGGAACCTGTACCAGTTCCACGTGCCGGTGGTGGCCGAGGCGCTGCACGAACGCGAACTGCTGCGCTCGATCATCGCCCCGCACCTGGTCAGCGCCCAGCCGTTCATCTGGCCGCTGCTGACCACCGGGACCGGTGCCGGGGACGACGGCTCCGGGGCCTATGACCTGCTCGCCTTCGTTGGCGCCGGCCGGTCGTGCACCTTCCCGGCCCAGAAGTACTACGACAAGAAGGAACTCGCCCGGATCAGCCGGGCGCTGGCCGATGCGGCGCACACCGGGGCGATCCGGTTCTTCGACGCCCGGGTCGATGATGCCCGGCTCGTGCTGGCCATCGTGCGCACCGCGGTCGGATTCGGCGCGGTCGCCGCCTCCCGGGTGCGGGCCGAGCGGTTCCGCACCGGCCCGGGCGGGCGCGTGCAGGGTGCCCGGGTGCACGACAGCGAGACCGGCCGCTCGTTCAGCGTCCGCGCCCGGCACGTCGTCAACGCCACGGGCGTGTGGACCGAGCACGCCGAGGCGCTCAGCGGCGTCTCCCCGGGCCTGCGGGTCCTCGCGAGCAAGGGCGTTCACCTGGTCGTTCCCGCCGACCGGATCGATTCGGACGTGGGCATCTTCGTGCGCACGGACGCTGCGCTCATCTTCGCCGTGCCCTGGGACGACGTGTGGCTCGTCGGCACCTCGGATACGCCGTATAGCGGGGACCTGGCCGAGCCGGTCGCCGACGAGCGGGACGTGGATTTCGTGCTCGGCCAGATCAACGCCATCCTCGCCCGGCCGCTGCGCCGCGAGGACATCATCACGACCTATGCCGGGCTGCGCCCGGTGGTGCGGGCCATCGCCGGCGAGGTGGCCGGCGTGCGGGCCGTCCCGGGAGCAGGGACAGCCGCCCGCGAGCATGTCGTCGTCCAGCCGGTACCCGGGCTCACCGTGGTCGCCGGGGGCAAGCTCACCACCTATCGCGTCATGGCCCAGGACACGGTGGATGCCGTGCTCGGCGACCAGGCCCGCCAGCGCCCGAGCATCACCGCGCGGCTGCCCCTGGTCGGCGCCTCCGGGCACACTGCGGTGACCGCGCAGGCGGGCAACATCGCCACCCGCACGGGGTGGTCCCCCGGGCAGGTCAGCCATCTGCTGCGCCGCTACGGCGACGAGATCCGCGTACTGGAGTTCCTCGCCGAGCAGCAGCCCTCGCTGCGCGAACCGCTGGCCGCGGCGCCGGGATACCTGCGGGCCGAGGTCGTGTTCGCTACCCGGTTCGAGGGCGCGCTGCACGTCGAGGACGTGCTGCGCCACCGGACCCGCCTGGCCGTGGAGCAGCCCGACGCAGGCCTGGGAGCCGCCGCCGAGGTGGCTGAGCTGATGGCACCCGACCGGGGCTGGTCCCGGGCAGATCAGGAGCGTGAGGTCGCGGCGTACGCGGATCGGTGCCGGCGCCTGCGCCGGGCTCAGGCCGGGGCGGGACGTGACCGCGCCGGGGCACGCGGGAACTGGCCGTCCCCGCAGGTCCCGGGCGCGGTCCCGCGCACCGGTGACGTCGTTCCCGGACCCGGGTTCGCCGGTGCCGCCCGGGGGGCCGGGCGCTGGACTGGCCGGGGCGGGACCGTTGC
>CAMCQD010000355.1 GCA_945876925.1 uncultured Dermatophilus sp. | reverse complement strand
ACCGCCGGGGAGGCCCTGGCCGGTCTCATCACCGGAGCCGAGCTGGCGGCGCTGCGGGCCCGGCTGGAGCTGCTGGTCACCCAGGAACGCCATCCCGCGCCGACGGGGAACTGGCCCGCGCTGCCCTGGCCCCCGGTGTGATGCCCGCGAGGGGACATCCCGGTGAGGCCCCGGTGACCTGGCCCGGCGCGGCCTCCCTCCCGGCGGCTACCGGGCCGGGCGCTGGCAGGAAGTCCGGCGGCGCGGCCAGTCTGGGTAGGCTGTGCCGGTGAGATCCTGGGCATCCCCCGACCTGCCGCCCGTGCCCGGAACGGGCCGCGAACCGTCGATCACGGACAGCTCCACCGGGCAGCTGAGGCCGGTGGACGCCCCCCCGCTGGCGCGGCTGTACATCTGCGGCATCACCCCGTACGACGCGACCCACATCGGGCACGCGGCCACCTACGTCATGTTCGACCTGCTGCACCGCGCGCTGCTGGACGCCGGGCACGAGGTCATCTACTGCGAGAACGTCACCGACGTCGACGATCCGCTGCTGGAACGCGCCGGACGCGACGGCGTCGACTGGCGTGAGCTGGCCGCCGGGCAGACCGAGCTGTTCCGCACCGACATTGAGGCGCTGCGGGTGCTACCGCCGCAGGCGTACATCGGGGTGACTGAGCGGATCGGGGCGATCGGCCAGGCCGTGGCCAGGCTGCTCGCCTCCGGCGCCGCCTACCGGCTGCCGGTCACCGATGGCAGCGCAGCCGGGGACGGCGCCGCCGATGTGTACCTGGACGTCACCGCCCAGCCCACCTTCGGCCAGGTGAGCAACTGGTCCGCCGCCCAGATGGCCGAGGTGTTCGCCGAGCGCGGCGGCGACCCCGCCAGGCCCGGTAAGCGCGACCCGCTCGACCCGCTGCTGTGGCGGGCTGCCCGCACCGGCGAACCGTCCTGGCCGGCGGAGGGACTGGGCGCCGGGCGTCCCGGGTGGCACATCGAATGCACGTGCATCGCCCTGGAATTCCTGGACCCCGGCTTCGACGTGCAGGCCGGGGGAGTGGACCTGATCTTCCCCCACCACGAGATGAGCGCGGTGCAGGCCGACGCGCTGCACGGCCCGGGCAGCTTCGCCCGGCTTTACCTGCACCAGGAGATGGTCGGCCTCGACGGCGAGAAGATGAGCAAGTCGCGCGGCAACCTCGTGTTCGTCAGCGCGCTGCGCGCCCGGGGTGCCGACCCGATGGCGATCCGCCTGGCCTTGCTGGCCCACCACTACGCCTCGCCGTGGGACTGGACCGATGCGACGCTGGCCGCGGCCCGCGAGCGGCTGGAACGCTGGCGGGCACGGGTCCCCGCCCTGCCGGCGGATGCCCAGCTCAACCTGGTGGCCCGGGTGCGTGACCGGCTAGCCGACGACCTGGATGCTCCCGGGGCGCTGGCGGCCGTGGATGAGATCGTGCTCCGGGCTGCGGGGCAGGCCGGCTCCGGGGTGCAGGCCGGGCAGGCTGGTCCCGGCCCGGCGGCCGCCGCGCTGGATTCCCTGCTGGGCATCCGGCTCTGAAGGCCGCCCAGGGGGCTGTCCTCACTCCACCGGCCGGTTCCCGCGGCCTGGTGGCCCGGGTGCGCGACCGGCACTGCCCTGCGGGCAGGCCGGGGCCGGGAACCCGCGGGCAGCCCCGCGGCGCTACTGGTCGTCGTCGCGGCGGCGCAGGTAGCGTTCGAACTCCCGGGCGATGGCATCCCCGGAAGCCTCCGGGGAGCCGACCGTGTCGCTGGCGTTCTCCAGCGCCCGCACGTACTCGGCGACATCCTCATCGCTGGCGGCGAGTTCGCTGACATTGCGCTCCCACGCGCGGGCCAGATCGGGCAGCTCGCCGTGCGGCAGCTCGGCGCCCAGCAGCCGTTCCAGCGTGGTGACCAGGGCGAGCACCGCCTTGGGCGAGGGGGCTGAGGCGGCGTAGTGCGGCACCGACGCCCAGCACGACAGGGTCGGCAGGCCGCGCTGCCCGGCCGAGTCCGTGAGCACGCCGACGATGCCGCACGGGCCCTCGTAGCTGGGCTCATGCAGTTCGAGCCGCCTGGATAGCGCGGGCTCCGAGGAGTACACCGACACCGGCGTGGGCCGGGTGTGCGGGGAGTCCGCCAGCAGCGCGCCCAGGCAGATGAGCAGCCCGGCATCGATCTCCTCGGCGAACTCCAGCAGCTCGGTCACGAAGCCGCGCCACCGGAAGGACGGCTCGATGCCCTGGATGAGAACCAGGTCGCGGTTGCCCGGGGCGCCCTGGGCGAGGAGGATCCGCGTCGTCGGCCACGTGATCCGCCGCACCCCGCCGGACATGCCGATCGTGGGCCGGTTGACCTGGAAGTCGTAGTACTCCTCCGGGTCGAGGGCGGCGACGCTGCTTGCATTCCAGTGCCCGGCCAGGTGGGCCAGCGTCCCGGAAGCCGCCTCGCCTGCGTCGTTCCAGCCCTCGAACGCGGCGATGACGACCGGATCCTCAAGACGGGGCAGGGCGTCGATGTCGATGAGGGGCATGCGCAGGTTCACTTCCAGGGACGATGAGGCGGGGTGCTCACCGGTCACGCGCCCGGGCGCGCACCCGTTGAGCACCCCTCCAGCCTAGAGGCGATGCCCGCGCCGGGCGCGCCACGCTCCCCCCGCGCCACCCCGCCTGGCCGCGGGATGAACGGTTTCCCGGCGGGCGCCGCCCGTACCCGGCCGCCGGCGCGGACCGGTTCACGACCGCCAGACCGGTCACGGCTACGATGGTGCGGATCACATTGTCGAGCCGAAGGCCGGTGCCGTGTCCGTCCGTTCCGTCGCCGAAACCCATCAGCGTTCCGCCCTCGTGCGCGGGCTGCTCACCGAGAAAGTACTCGTGGCCGACGGGGCGATGGGCACGATGCTCCAGGCGGCAGATCCGTCCCTGGAGGACTTCCAGGGCTACGAAGGCTGCAACGAGATCCTCAACGTCACCCGGCCCGACGTGGTCCGCTCGGTGCACGAGGCCTACCTGGCCGCCGGGGTCGACATGATCGAGACCAACACCTTCGGCGCCAACCTGGGCAACCTGGGTGAATACGGCATCCCCGAGCGCACGTACGAGCTCGCCCTGGCCGGTGCGCAGTTCGCCGCCAGCGCCGCAGATGACTGGGCCGGCCCG
>CAMCQD010000354.1 GCA_945876925.1 uncultured Dermatophilus sp. | reverse complement strand
GTCATCGCTGGGCACGTCGAACATCACCGGCATGAGCACCTCTTCGAGGATGGCGCGCAGGCCCCGCGCCCCGGTGCCGCGCAGCAGCGCCTGATCGGCGATCGCCTCGACCGCGTCGTCGGCGAACTCCAGCTCGACGCCATCGATCTCGAAGATGCGCCGGTACTGCTTGACCAGCGCGTTGCGCGGCTCGGTGAGGATGCGCACGAGCGCGTCGCGCCCCAGCGGCGACACCGTCGTGATGACCGGCAGGCGCCCGATGAACTCGGGGATGAGCCCGAACTTCATGAGGTCCTCGGGCATGACCTCCGAGTACATCTCGCCCGGCTCCCTCACCTCATGCAAGGGCGCCCCGAAACCCAGTCCGCTGCGGCCGATCCGGCTCTCGATGATCTTCTCCAGGCCGGCGAACGCCCCGCCGACGATGAACAGCACGTTCGTGGTGTCAATCTGAATGAATTCCTGATGCGGGTGCTTACGGCCTCCCTGCGGGGGCACGCTGGCGGTGGTGCCCTCCAGGATCTTCAGCAGCGCCTGCTGCACGCCCTCACCGGAGACATCCCGGGTGATCGACGGATTCTCGCTCTTGCGGGCGATCTTATCGACCTCATCAATGTAGATGATGCCGGTCTCGGCCTTCTTCACGTCGTAGTCCGCGGCCTGGATAAGCTTGAGCAGAATGTTCTCGACATCCTCGCCGACATAACCGGCCTCGGTGAGGGCGGTGGCGTCGGCGATGGCGAACGGCACGTTGAGCATCCGGGCCAGGGACTGCGCCAGGTACGTCTTGCCGCAGCCGGTAGGACCGATGAGCAGGATGTTCGACTTGGCGATGTCGACCTGCTCCTCGCCCTTGCGGGGACCGCCGGACTGGATGCGCTTGTAGTGGTTGTAGACCGCGACCGCCAGGGCGCGCTTGGCCGGCTCCTGCCCGACGACGTAATGCTCCAGGAAATCGAAGATGTCCCGCGGCTTGGGAAGTTCGTCAGGCCCCAGGTCAGTGGTCTCGGTGAGTTCTTCCTCGATGATCTCGTTGCACAGGTCGATGCACTCATCGCAGATATACACACCGGGGCCGGCGATGAGCTTCTTCACCTGCTTCTGGCTCTTTCCGCAGAACGAGCACTTCAGTAGATCGCCACCGTCACCTACTCGCGCCACGACACCATCCCTTTCCGCCCGCTGCAGCGGGCACTCACCTGGCACCCGGCACGAACACCGAGAAGGCTGCCCGCTCCCGCTGAACCTCTCTCGAACCTAGCGGGCGGAGCAACCTGTGTCTGTCATTCAACCAAGGTGTCGTCACGACGGCACGGCATGTCCGCTCAGGGCGGACAAGTCCCGCGTCCGCTCAGGGCGGGTTCCCGGGGCACTGTGCCCATCGGCCCGCGGCAGCGCGACCCAAGCACAACCGCCGGGGCGCGTGCCGGACCGGCCAGGGTGAACGCGCCGCCAGGCCCGGTCCGCCTGGTACCGGCGGGGATCCGGCGCAGCGGGCCGGCGGCGGATTCACCGGCTAATGCTGCTGGGAAGCCTTACGGCTGGCGAGCACCCGGTCGATGAGCCCGTATTCGACCGCGTCCGTGGCCGAGAGGATCTTGTCGCGTTCGATGTCGGCGTTCACCTGCTGGGGAGTCCGGCCACTGTGCGCCGCGATGGTCTCCTCCAGCCACGTGCGCATCCGGAAGATCTCGTTGGCCTGGATCTCGATGTCGCTGGCCTGCCCGTAGTCGCTTCCCGCCATGGCCGGCTGGTGAATGAGGATACGGGCGTTAGGCAGCGCGAACCGCTTGCCCGGAGCGCCCGCGGCCAGCAGGACCGCAGCCGCGGAGGCCGCCTGGCCGACCACGAAGGTCTGCACGTCGGGGCGGATGAACTGCATGGTGTCGTAGATCGCGGTCATCGCGGTGAACGAGCCGCCCGGGGAGTTGATGTACATGACGATGTCACGCTCGGGATCCTGGGACTCCAGGACGATGAGCTGCGCGATGACGTCATCGGCCGAGGCGTCGTCGACCTGGGCGCCCAGGAAGATGATCCGGTCCTCGAACATCTTCGTGTACGGGTCGGTGCGCTTCATCCCGTAGGAGGTCTTCTCCTCGAACTGCGGCAGGATGTAGCGGCTGCTCGGCTGCGCGACGGCCAGGGGCACCGGCGTCATCTCGGCTCCGGGCCGGGGGATGTAGTTGCGTGACATCAGTTCTTCGTGCCTCCGTTACCCGGGGTCTGGCGGGCGTGCTCATAGACGTGATCGACGAAGCCGTACTCCAGGGCCTCCTGGGCGCTGAACCAGCGATCGTGATCGGAGTCGGCCGTGATCTTCTCGACGGTCTGGCCGGTGTGCTGGGCGATGAGCTCAGCCATCTGCCGCTTGATGAACAGCATCTGCTCGGCCTGGATCTTGATGTCGGTGGCCTTGCCGCCGATGCCGCCCAGCGGCTGGTGCATGAGGATGCGCGAGTGCGGCGTGGCATACCGCTTGCCCTTGGTCCCCGCGGTGAGCAGGAACTGCCCCATGCTCGCGGCCATGCCCAGCGCCACCGTGGCGACATCGTTGGGGATCCAGTTCATGGTGTCGTAGATGGCCATGCCCGCCGAGATGGAACCGCCCGGCGAGTTGATGTATAGCCAGATGTCGCGCTCCGGGTCCTCCGCGGCGAGAAGCAGCAGCTGGGCGCAGATGGCGTTGGCGTTCTCGTCGCGCACCTCCGAGGACAAGAAGATGATGCGCTCCTTGAGCAGGCGCTGGTAGATGTGATCGTCCAGCCCGCCTGCGAGGTTCCGGCCGGCGGCAACGATGTCGCTGCTGTGGCTCACGTGATCTCCCTTGCTAGTCATGTGCGGGGAAAACCCCGCCCGACGAGCCTAACGTCGCCGGGCGGCCGGGCGATTCCGGGCGCCGGGCGTGTTCGCCCTGAGCGGACGGCACCGTCTTCCATCGCTCCAGTCGGCCGCCACCGGGTAAAGCGAAGCGCCGCCGCCCGGCATAACCGGGTGGCGGCGCCTGGCTGGCCGGCCGTTCCTGGGTCAGTTCCGGCGCGGCGCGCGGCTCATTTCGCGTCCGGGCCGGGCTCCCCGGCGTCCGCCTCGCCGGCGCCGCTTTCCTCAGCGGCCTCTTCCGCGGCGGTCTCGGCGTCCCCGGCGGG
>CAMCQD010000353.1 GCA_945876925.1 uncultured Dermatophilus sp. | reverse complement strand
CAAGTACCTGTGGCTCGTCATGGAACCGCCCGCGGCCCGGTCCGCTCCGGGCGGGGGCGGGTCATTCGCGCTCATCGCCCACCTGGGGATGAGCGGGCAGATGCTGGTCGAGGCGGCCAGCGCCCCGCGTGAGAAGCACGCCCACGCGGTATTCGGGCTGCTCGACGACCCGGCCCCGCCCCGCTCTCACGCGGGCGCCGGCCCGGTCCCGCGACCCGGCGCATCCGGTACGAGCCCCGGTGGCGATCCCGCCGCCGGCGCCGATCCTGCCCGGCAGCTGCGGTTCGTCGACCAGCGCACCTTCGGCGGGCTGTCGGTCAGCGCGCTGACCGCGCCCGTGCCGGGGCACCCGTACGGCGTCCCGGAAGCTATCGGGCACATCGCCGCCGACCCGCTGGAAGAGGCCTTCGACGCCGCAGCGGTCACCGCGCGGATCCGCCGCTCTGCCAGCGTCATCAAGCGGCTGCTGCTCGACCAGCGCATCCTGTCCGGAATCGGCAACATCTACGCTGATGAGGCCCTGTGGCGTGCCCGGCTGCACGGGCAGCGGCCCGGCCGCGAGCTGACCGGCCCGGCCGTGCGCCGGCTACTCGGGCACGCCCGCGAGGTCATGGAGGAGTCGCTGCTGGCAGGCGGGACGAGCTTCGACGCGCTGTACGTCGACGTCGAGGGTGCCAGCGGGTACTTCGCCCGCGACCTGGCCGTCTACGGTCGTCAGGGGCAGCCGTGCCGCCGGTGCGGGCAGCCCATCCGGCGCGAGGCGTTCATGAACCGCAGCTCGTTCTCCTGCCCGCGCTGCCAGCCCCGGCCCCGGCAGGCGGCGCGGAGCCGGGGCTGAGCCGGGAGCGCGGCTACCTGTTCACGGCCCGCAGCTCGGTAGCCGTGGGCCAGCCGTTCGGGCGGCAGCCCAGCATGTCCCTGGACTGCTGCTGCATCACCGGGGCCGGGCGCTTCTTGCCGGGGCAGGTGAAATGCCCCAGGCCGAGCCAGTGACCGGTCTCGTGGTTGAGCACCATGCGCTGGTAGGTGGCCACGTCACCGGTGAACGCCTTCGGCGGCTTGAGCCAGTTCTGCTCGTTGATGATGACGTACCGGCCGGCCCGGCAGCTGTACCTGACGCTGCACAAACGGCTGAACGAGGTCATCTTGGACGCCTCGGACAGCGCGAGCGTGAAATCCCCGCCCTTGGCGACCCTGCGGAACCGGTGGTGCGCCGCCGCCCAGCCCTTGCGGTGGGCGTACGTCGCAGCGGTGGCCTTGATGAAGTCGTCTTGCTTGGTGGTGACCCGGCCGCGGCTGATCACCTCGTACGTGTGCAGCCGGTACACGTCCACTTGCGGCAGCGCCATGGTGACCAGGTTCGTGCGGCCATGCACCCAGCGGGCCCGGTAGCTCTGGAAGGACCCCTTCGACGGGGCCCTCACCGAGGCGAACCAGATGCCGCGGGTTCCCGAATCAGGCTTGGTGACCGTGGCCGTGGCGACCTTGCGCCAGCTTTTGGTCCGGGTGATGCGCTGCTCGATGACGACCACGCCGCGCTGGTGCAGCGTGGAGCCGCGGGCGATGATCGTGCCGCCGACCGGGACGGCGGCACCGCCGCGCCAGCCCGCTACGAGCTGCTGAGTCGAGGCGGAACTGGCTGCCTGCGCGGGCTCGGTGGGGGCCTGCGCAGGCGTGCTGGGCGTCGCGGCGATGCCGGAACTGATCCCGCTGGCGTCTGTGACAACAGCATCGCCGGCCGGCGGGGTGCCGGCGGGGCCTTGCGGCCCGGCGTCATCCTTGGATAGCCGTACGAACGAGGCCACGGCGCCATTCAGCACGAGTCCCGTGGTGAGCGCCCCGACCGCGATCGTGCTCAGCACGACCGTGTGCGGGCGGAAACGGCGGCCAGTGCGGGGACGCTCGGCAGCGTGCTTGGCGGCGCGGGTCACGGCGGATGCCTCCTGGTGTGTCAACTTCCTGCTCGATGGTGGCGGCCAGTGCGGCCGGCCTGCCGTCACATCGGCGCGTCCAGGTTCCCCGGTGCCTGGGCCGATCGTGACCGGTGTGTGCACATGGCATCACGGATCTAGCGTGGCGCACCAGCCGGATCATGCCCACACATACCCACCGGGCTGACCCGCTGGTCGTGAACGCCGCGCTTGCCGTGCCGCTTTCATTGCCATATCCAGTGGATATGCAGAAGGCAACTTTTTTCGTCTCCGGGCGGGTGCAGGGAGTCGGATTCCGCTGGTGGGTGCGATCGCGTGCGCTGGAACTCGGGCTGGCCGGATTCGCCCGCAACCTGTACGACGGCAGGGTGGAAGTGTGCGCGCAGGGCGACCGGGCCGCCATCGAATACCTGGGCGAGCTGCTGCGGACGCGGTACAGCGAGCACGGGCGCCCCGGGCGGGTCACCAATGTGGTGATGCAGTGGGGAACCCCGCGCGCCGGCCTGAAGGGCTTCCGCGAATACTGACCCGTGCCCGCCGCACCGGCAGCGGCCGGCCCCGGGACAGGGGACAGCGCGAGCCGGGCCCGCCAGCAGGACAGACCCGGCTCGCACTCAGGAGGATCAGTTCGTGGCCGTGGCGCCGGGGACGATCGGCATCGTGGTCACCGAGCCCGCCGGCGGAGCCGTGATGGTTACCGGCTCACCGTAATTCGACATCGTCATGTCGATGTTCATCGACGAGTCCGAGATCTTGGCCTTGCGGGTGAGCTTGTCGGAATCGATGTAGTAGTCGTACGTCAGCGTCGCCGGGACGGCGGAGGCCGCCGCCGACGGCAGCGCGGTCTGCCCGGCCGCCTTGAGCGCGGCGGCGGTGTCGACCTTGACGGTGTAACGCCGCAGCGCAGTGCCGTCGACGGTCTCCTCACCGACGTACTTCACCTCGGTGATGGCCTCCTTCTGGGCTTCGAGCTGGCCCTGCGGGTTCAGCATCCGCTCCAGGTCGGTGGTGCTGCCGCCGGCCGCCATCATCTCCTGGAGGGACATCTTGATGTACTTGCCGCCGGAGATGCCGGGCATCTGCATGTAGGCCATGCGGTCAGCGAT
Source organism: uncultured Dermatophilus sp. (assembly GCA_945876925.1). GTDB lineage: Bacteria > Actinomycetota > Actinomycetes > Actinomycetales > Dermatophilaceae > Dermatophilus. Next base: position 117 of record CAMCQD010000353.1, on the reverse strand, counting down.
GATGAAGTCGATGTTCTGGCCGGCCAGGGTCATCTTGACCGACATTTTCGGGTTAGCGGGATCCTTGGCGTCCACTGAGCCGTTCATCGTCATCGGCTGGCCCGCAGTGCTCATGTC
>CAMCQD010000352.1 GCA_945876925.1 uncultured Dermatophilus sp. | reverse complement strand
CCGGCGCCGGCCAGCACCGAGTCGCACGCCGCCACGGCGTGCCGGTACCCCATCGCCAGCCGGGAGGACATCCCGGCGCGCACCGGCAGCACCCCGCACATCCGCTCCCCGTCGAGTGATTCGGCCAGGTAGAGCATCCCGGCGCATTCGGCGGCGATGGCTCCCCCCTCGCGGGCGAACCGCGCCACGGAGGCGCGCATGTCCTCATTGGCGGCCAGGGTGGCGGCGTAGACCTGCGGGAATCCCCCGGGCAGGACCAGCGCCTGCGCCCCCGGCGGCACGCCCTGGCCGGTGAGCGGGTCGAAGGTGACCACGCGGGCCCCGGCGGCGGCCAGCAGCTCGGTCATCTCGGCATAGCCGAAGGTGAACGCCTGCCCGCCGGCGATGGCCACCACCGGCGGGTGCGCGGGCGCCGGCGGCGCCCCGGCGGCGTCGAGTTCGCCGCGCGCGTCCCAGGGCCGGCCGGTGAGTTCTCCCGCCGAGCGGGCCACGGCCATGAGCAGGTCGAGGTCCAGGTGCTCCCCGGCCAGCCGGGCCAGGGCCGCGACCGCCTCGGTGGCCTCGTCTGCGCGCTCGGCGGCGGGGATCAGCCCCAGGTGCCGGCTGGGCACCACGACATCCGGGGTCCGCGGGATCGTGCCGATCACGGGTATCCCGGTGACGGCGACGGCCGCGCGCACCTCGGCGGCGTGCCGCGGCGAGGCGACGTTGTTGAGCACCACGCCCGCCACGCGCACGTGCGGGTCGAACCCGGCGAAGCCGTGCACCAGCGCGCCTGCGCTGCGGGACATCGAGGCGCAGTTGACGATGAGCACCACCGGCGTTCCGGTGAGCGCGGCCACGTGCGCGCTGGAGGCGAATCCGGCCCCGCCAAGGGCGCCGTCGAACAAGCCCATGACGCCCTCGATGACCGCGATATCGGCCGGCTGCGGGGTGGTTGCCCCGTGCAGCAGCAGCGGCACGATCCGCTCGGTGCCGACCAGGTGGACGTCGAGGTTGCGCCCGGGCCGCCCGCACGCGGCGGCGTGATAGCCGGGGTCGATGTAGTCCGGGCCGACCTTGTGCGGGGAGACCGCCAGCCCGCGCGCGCTCAGCGCCGCCAGGATGCCCGTAGTGACCATCGTCTTGCCGCTGCCGGAGGCCGGTGCGGCCAGGAGGATGCGCGGCAGCACGTGCCGCTCGCCGCCGGGTGCGTTCACCACTCGATCCCCTTCTGCCCTTTCTGCCCCGAATCCATCGGGTGCTTCACTTTCTCCATCGAGGTAACCAGGTCGGCGGCCTCGATGAGCCCGGCGGGTGCCCGCCGGCCGGTGATGACGACGTGCTGGCGCCCGGGCCGGGCGGCCAGCGTGGCGAGTACCTCCTCGAGGCTGACCCAGCCCCAGGTGAGCGGGTAGGTGAACTCGTCGAGCAGGTAGAAGTCGTGCTGCTGCGCGGCGAGGCGGCGGGCGACCTCGGCCCAGCCCTCGGCCGCGGCGGCGGCGCGGGCCGCGGCCTGGTCCGGCGCGGCGGCTGCCCGCGTCCAGCTCCATCCCGAGCCCATCGCGTGCCATTCCACCGGTGCGCCGGCCTGCGGGTCGGCCTCGTGCAGCCGTCCCAGGTGCCCGAATGCCTCCTGCTCGCCGGGCCGCCACGTGCTGGACTTGACGAACTGGAACACCGCCACCCGCAGCCCGGCGTTCCAGGCGCGCAGCGCCATCCCGAACGCGGCGGTGGATTTGCCCTTGCCGTCGCCGGTGTGCACCGCCAGGATGGCGCGCTCGCGGCGCTGACGGGTGGTCAGCCCGTCAGCGGGGATCGTGCTGGGTACTCCCTGGGGCATCGCGGTCACCTTTCACGCTCGCCGCAACCAGACCGGCCGGGCCCCGGCTCGCGCCGGGCTCGCCCTGCCATGAGGCACCTTCCCACGAAACCCGTGCTCTGGCGCAGCGCCGCCTGCGCCCGCCCGCGAGTTCCCGGGACAGGCCGCACCTCGCGGCAGGGATTCATCCGCGAGACGGGCCGCCAGGGGTGCCATTGCCGGGCCAGGATTTTCAATTCAATTGATATCTAACCCGTCGGGGTGCATTATGACGCTCGCCCTGCTTTCCAGTGACGGCAGCCATTGCCGGGAAGTCCGGAATCCACCTCGTAAAACACTTGCACAAGGCGCCCGACATGCGCAATTCTTCCCTTACCGGAAAGCAGGCCAGCCGGATCGGGATCGTACTGCCTGGAGTTTCTTCCATTGCGACGAGATAAAAGACTCAGCCACTCAGGGCAACGAGGTTCGCGTGCGATGCCGGTACTCGCGGCAGCGGCGATGTGCGGGGCTTGCACGCAGCAGCAGGCCGTCGTAGCACCCTTTGGCGGGCGGTACAACAGCGTATCTACGACCTGCGCCCGGCACCGATCAGATGAGACCTTCTCGGCGGACTCGCTCGGTTAACTACCCGGCTCGCCACCACCTGATCCTCCGGCCCCGGCCCGGGCGCGCAATGCCCGCAGGCGCAGGACGAGCGTGCCGGTACCCTCACGCGGGCCGAATTCGACGCCGATGCGCTCAAAGGTCTTGAACCGGGCCGCCACCGCCATCCGCTCGTAGACCAGTTTATCTGCGACGGTCAGATTCTCGTTGTCCACGAAAACCGACGCCAGCGAGCGGGGATACAGCCCCTCCACGAGCACCACGTTGAATTCCAGGGAGAGCACGAGGATCGCCCCGGCCAGGAAGATCCACAGCATCAGCCCGAGCAGGGAGCTGAACACCCCATCGGCGATGGTGGCGCGGACCACATGAGAGCGCACGTAGAACGCGCCCAGGTGCTGCAGCAGCTGCCACAGCACCGCCCCGAGCACAGCACCGGGCACGGCATCGCGGAAGGTGATCCGGCCACGCAGGACGAGCTTGGTGACGAGGCAGAAGGTGAGCGTGGTGACGACCAGCGCGATCGCCGTGCCGGCCGGGCCATTGAGCGCGGCCGGCCACGCCGTGCCGAGCCAGGCCGGGTCAATCTGCGCGATAGCTGTCGTGACCAGCACGAATACGAACAGCAACGCGAGCAGCGTCAGACTGCGCAGCCGCAGCAGAACCGGGTTGGGCCGTTCATTGCGGGGCACGTTCCAGATGACGTTGATCGCGTTCTGCACCGCAGTGCACACCCCGAGCGCGCCGTAGGCCGCACCGGCCGC
>CAMCQD010000351.1 GCA_945876925.1 uncultured Dermatophilus sp. | reverse complement strand
TTCCGGGTCGCGGAGCCCGCGAGCTGGAGGGCGTGCTCCTGCTGCCCGGGGAGGGCGAGCCCGGCCTGGTCGTGCTGCACGCTAGTCGCAGTGATAGCGGAGCCGGTGACGGCATCGAGGACGATCCCGGGCCAGCCGTTGATCGACGCATTATTCGTATCGCACGTGAGCCCCGTCACATTCACGACGGACCCGGACCCGTGAACGTACAGCCCGGCCCCGGCGTTCCGGGCCGCGACGCACCCGGTCAGCGTCACCACGCCACCCGCCGCGCCATGCACGACCTCGTACCCGTGGATCTGCCCCGTACCCGCATACGACCCGTCAGCCGTGACGCCGTTCCCGGCCGCGACGCACCCGGACAGGACCACGCCGCCACCGGTGACCCGGAAACCCGAATTCGCGTTCGAGTCCGCGCGGCATCCCGACAGGTGAACGCCGGGGCCGATGGCGTACCCGGCCCAGCCGCACCCGGTGACCTCCACCTGCTCCAGCACGGCCCCGCCCCGGCCCTCCAGCTGCACCCCGTCACCGGACGCCTCCATCACCTGCACCCCGGCGATGCGGACCATCCCGGCCCGCGCACCCACGGCGGCAGCGACCCGGACCCCCGGCTGAGGCGACGGCTGCGACGCCCGCGCCCCATCCAGGCGCACATCACGCAGCCCCGCACCCGACCAGGCCCGCAGCTGCACCAGCGGCACCCCCGCCCCGCCGGCCAGGCGCAGCCGGGTCGCCGCCGGGCCCCGCCCGCACAGCACCACCCCGGCAGGCACCTCCACGGCCGGCCCGCCACCCGGGCCGGGGCCGACCCAGTACTCCCCCGCCCCCAGATCCACGGGCAGCCCCGCCAGGGCAGCATCCGCGAGCACCCCCGCCAGCACCGCCTGATTCGCTGCCGCCGCCTGCGGGTCACCCGCGGCCAGGCCACGCGCCGCCGCATCCAGCGCCCCGCCCGGCCCCAGCGCCACATACGACGACGCCGGAAGCACGGCCGGCCCGGTCCCCGGCGGCACGGTCACGGACTCGCGCATGAGCACGACCCGCCCCGCATAGTCCGCGATGACACCCCGGGCATACGTGCGCGGCCGCGACGGGTCACGGGCCACCACGGCCCGCGGCTCCGCCGGCGGCAGATCCGCCCACGACGCCAGCGCCGCCCCGCCCGTGCCGCCGCCGCCCCACCTGGGGTTCAGCACCTCGATCGTCACAGGGTCAGCCTCCTAGCCCGACGGTGATAGTGACGGTGCCGTCGCCATGATCAGTCAGCGTCGCCGACGACCCATCGACGGTGATCGTCGCGGTCCCGTCAAAATTATCGACCACGGTCACCCCCCCGCCCCCGGCTGCGCCTCCGCCGGGGAGCCCCGTGGTGAGCGCCCACCCGGCAAGGGCGCGGCGCGTATCCGACCCGGTGCGGGCGATCTCCCGCGCGATGGTCAGATCCGCCCGCTTATCCGTCACGACCTCGATCTCGGCAGCCATGATCAGTTACCCCACACGAGTTCACGGTACCGGGCCGCGCACTTCGGGGCACCTACCTCGTCGCCCATGATCGCGAATTTCCCCTTATACCCCTGCGACAAATTGAAGTACGCATCGGCGGGGATGTTCCCGGGGCCGGTGCCTGCGTGGCGGCGCATATAGTCGTTCATCGCGGTAATGTAGTACGGCTGATCGGACGTGTACTCGCGGTTCGTGCCCCACTCCGGGATCGTCATCGGCAGCCCCACGCCGGCCCAGAATTGCCGGTGGGCTTCGATGCCCCAGGGGCCGCCCATCGAGTCCTTCCGCGTGGACCCGGTGCCGCCTTCCCAGTCGCTGGTGGTGCCGTCGCGGCCAAAATTGTAGTAGTCGACTGCGCCGCAGTCGACCCACTGGCGCACGCCTTCCGCGCCGTTCTCCTCGTACCCGGGGACGATCCTGCGCCAGTCCATGCCCACGGAAGACATGGACTGCGCATTCGCGTTAAACGTGAGGATGGATTCGGGGAATGTTGCGAGCTGCACTTCCCGGTACCGTTTCCACGCGGCAATGAAATTCTTATAATTCGATTTCGTCACCGACCACGGGTACCAGTTCCCGTTCATCTCATGCGCCGGGGAAACGAACAACTGGGACCATTGCTTGTGCTCGCGGGTCATCCACCAGCGCTCACGCGCCTGCTGAAGCGACGTCCGCCACCGCGACACATACGCACCCTGCGCGGCCTGCGACATCGACTCCCCCGACCAGAAGAACCCAGGCCCCGCATCCATAGCCGCGTGAAAATTCTTCCACCGGTTATTCAGCGTCCCATTCGCATCCGCGCCCGTGGCGTCCCACCACACGCGGCCGAAGTAACACGGCTCGCCGCGCCACTGAGCGAACGGCGACCCCATGCCTGCGCCGCTGTCCTGGATGCCGCGGCACGATGCGCCCGACATCCATTTCACGCCGGGCGGCATCTGGATCTGGATCCGGCCCAGTGACCCGCCCGTGCTCCCCCCGCCGCCGGGCGTGCCCGGGTCCGGGGCCGGCACCACCGTGCCAGGCTCCGGCTCGTCGATCTGGTCAGCCGCCGACAGCCACCCGGCCGGCACGAACTCCAGGTCTTCCGCCTTCAGCCACGACATGAACGTGTCCGCGCCTGCGCCGCCCATGAGCTGGCCCCACGGCTCGGTGGCGCGGCCTTCCCCGGACTCGCAGATGATCGACGCCCGCGCCGACCCGCCCATGATCACCGCGCCCCACGTTTTCAGCGCGACCGCGATCTCCCTCGCGAGCGGCGGCAGCGACGCCGTGTCGAAGCTGGCGCGGAGCCGCACCCGGTCACCGCACAGCGGCACCGACCTGCGCGCCGCCGCCTCATCCGCGACCGCGACCTCCCCGTCGGAGCGGGTCGCGACACGATCCGCCCAGTAGGAGCGGGCATAGTACGCGCCCGGCAGGTTCAGTCCGAGGGCGTGCGCGATCGCACCGGACTCGCCCTGCGCGGCCCGCTGGGCCTCGTCGAGGGTGATCGCGGCCGCCGCGAGCGCGAGCCCCGACCCAGTGACACCCGTCCCGGCAGGGAAGCGGCCGCCGGACCCGGCGGCGCGGGGCAGCTTCCCGCCCCGCCCGCACGACCACGCACCGGACGCCGACAGGCGGGCGTCCACGAACTCCCACGCCTCCCCGGTGTCCCGGGACTCCACG
>CAMCQD010000350.1 GCA_945876925.1 uncultured Dermatophilus sp. | reverse complement strand
CATCACGAGAACTGCCAGGGGGAGAGCCGGGTGGCCAGGGAATCAGGCGTGAAGGTCATCGCCCGCAACAAGAAGGCGCGGCACGACTACACCATCGAGGCGACCTGCGAGGCCGGCCTGGTGCTCACCGGCACCGAGGTGAAATCGCTGCGCCTGGGCCGTGCCTCGCTGACCGACGGGTTCGCCGCGGTATCCGGCGGGGAGATGTGGCTCGAAGGGGTGCACATCCCCGAGTACGCCCAGGGCACGTGGACCAACCACGCGGCCCGGCGCAGGCGCAAGCTGCTGCTGCACCGCGACGAGATCACCAAGCTGGAGAGCAAGGCGCGCGAGGCGGGTCGCACCATCGTGCCGCTGTCGCTGTACTTCAAGGACGGCCGGGCCAAGGTCGAACTCGGGCTGGCCCGGGGCAAGCGGGAATACGACAAGCGGCAGGCCCTGCGCGAGCGCCAGGACCGGCGCGAGGCCGAGCGGGCCATGTCGGCCGCGTTCAAGAGGAGGCACGCAGATGTCCGGTAGCCACATAGCCGGCCCGGCCCCGGTGCGCCCCGCCTCCCGCCCCGGCCGCCCGGCCGCGGTGGTGCTCGGGCTGCTGCTGTTGCTGGCGTGCGCGCTGCTGCCGGCCTCATCCGCCCGCGCGGCCGCCGGAGACGTCATCGGCTCCTACGACATCGAGTACACCATCGACGCCCAGGGAGTCGTGCACGGCCGCGAGACGATCTCGTATTCCTTCGCGCCGGGTACCCGCCGCGGCATCTACCTGTGGTGGACGGTGCGCCGGGACATAGCAGGACGCGAGGGCGTCTACCGGCTGTACGACCTGACGGTAGACAAGGTCTCCAGCCCGACCGGCGCGCCCGCCGATTTCCGGGTGGAATCCGATGGCGCTGGCAAGGTGGTCAGGATCGGCGACCCGGACAAGACCGTGCGGGGCACCCAGACCTACGTCATCGAGTACACCGTCAGGGGCGTGCCCAACGGCATCGACAGCAATGGCACCCGCACCCAGGAGATTTACCTCAACCCGGTCGGCTTCAGCTGGGAGGCCAGGATCCGCTCGGTGACGGTCACGGTGAACGCCCCGGCGCATGCCACCCGAACGCAGTGCTTCGCCGGGGCCGCGGGAACGACGAGCCAGGCCCGGTGCCAGCAGGAGAACTCCGGTAACACCACCACGTACCGGGTGGGGGAGCTGGCCTCCGGGGAGGGGGTCTCGTTCACTAACGAATACCCTGGCGGCACGTTCGCCAGCGACACCCCGATCATCCTGCAGGGCAGCGCCAGCGGCGGCCCCTCCATCGAGGAGACCCTGCCGTCGTGGGCGCGCACGGGGCTGACCGGGGCCGGCTATGGCGTGGGCGCGCTGGCGGTGGCCGGCTCGGTGGCCGGGATGACCCTGGCGCACCGGCGCCGGGGCCGCGACGAGCAGTACCTGGGGCTGACCCCGGGGGTCATGCCCGCCGACGGCGCCGAGGGCAGCACGGGCCACGGCAGCGGGCAGCTGCCGGTGGCGGTCCGGTTCGAGCCCCCGGAGAACACCAGGCCGGGCCTGATCGGCACCCTCGTCGACGAATCCGCCGACACCGTCGACGTCAGCGCGACGCTGATCGACCTGGCGGTGCGCGGCTATCTGCGGATCGAGGAGGTCAGGTCCGGCCCGCGCGGTAAGGACGACTGGCAGCTCACCCGTACCTCCCCGCCGCCCGGCGAGGCCGCGCTGCTGCCGTATGAGCAGCGGCTCTACGACGGCGTCTTCCGCAAGAGGGAATCGGTCCGGCTGTCCGCCCTGAAGAACACCTTCGCGAGCACCCTGGAGCGGGTCCGCATGGGCATGTACCGCCAGGTGGTCACCGAGGGCTGGTATCGCGATTCGCCCGAGAAGGTGCGCTCGCGCTGGTCCGCGCTGGGCTGGCTGCTGGTCGCTGCCGGGGCGGGCGCCTTCGTCGTGCCGGTCATGGTCGGGGGGTCCTTCGGGGGCGCGCTGGGCTTGACCACGGCGCTGTTCGCGGCCGCAGCCGGGATCCTCGTCGCGGGCGTCGTCGTGCTCACCTTCGCCCGGCGGATGCCGGCCCGCACGGCCCGGGGGAGCGCGATGCTCGCCCAGGCCAAGGGCTTCGAGCAGTACCTGGCCACTGCGGAGGCCAGCCAGATCAGGTTCGAGGAAGCCGAGCGCATCTTCAGCCGGTATCTGCCGTACGCGATCGTCTTCGGGCTCTCCGAGCGGTGGGGCAAGACCTTCGAAGATGTCCGGGCGCTGGCTGATGAGCAGGGCTTCACCATCGGCATCCCGGCCTGGTACGTGTTCCACGGCACCCAGTCGGCGCTGAACTTCATGGCGCTGGCCGATGGCATCGACAGTTTCGCTACCACGGCCGCCGGGACGTTCCTGTCGGTGCCCTCCTCGGCGGGTTCCGCGACGCCCGGCTCCTCCGGTGGCAGCGGGTTCTCCGCCGGCGGCGGCTTCGCCGGGGGCGGTGGTTTCGGGGGCGGAGGTGGTGGCTCCTGGTGAGCCGCAAGGTCTCCCGGCACCTCCCGGCACGTCTCGGCGCTCGGATGCCGGTGGCGGCCGGCCGGGAACGAGGGGCGAACCTGACGTAGCCTGCTGGGTGAGCGAGCGCTTCACCACAGTGCGTTCGGCAGCGCGTCAGTACCGCAGCGCCCGACCCTGCAAGGAGGCCGATGATGTCCTCGGACGATGCCCAGACCGTCACTGAGCTAACCGATGAAGAAGCCATGGAGCTGCTCCGGACGCACCGGTTCGGGCGGCTGGCGATGTCGATCGCGGGACTTCCCGAGATCGTGCCGATCAATCACTGCGTGGCCGGGGACCGCATTTTCTTCCGGACCGCTGCGGGCAGCAAGCTGCTCGGGCTGACCATTAACTCCGAGATCGCCTTCGAGATCGACCAGTTCGGTGCCGGGGAGGCGGTCAGCGTCATCGTCAAGGGCGTGGCCCGGCGCCTGGAGACCCGCGCCGACATCGAATTCGCCGAAACGCTCCCGCTGCATCCGTGGGTGGATACCGACAAGCACTACTTCGTCGAGATCGTCCCGCAGTCGATCACCGGCCGCCGTTTCCGCCTCAACGAGTACGCCTCCGGGGAGTGAGCGCGGCCGCTCACCGGTAGCTGCCGCGGGACCGGGCCGGGCGGGACAGGCCCGCGCCGGCCGCGCCCGGCCCCGGGCGGTGCGGG
>CAMCQD010000349.1 GCA_945876925.1 uncultured Dermatophilus sp. | reverse complement strand
CCCGGGTGGCTGGCGCCACCCGCTCCCAGCCACTACACCGGCCGCCCCGGCCCCACACTTGCGGGGGCGGGCCCGGCCGTCGTGCGCACCGCCCCGGCGGCGACGCGGACCCCGGCAGGCCCCGGCGCACCCCCCGAGGGGCGGGTGCCGGAGCCGGCCAGGCTGGCTCAGCGGGTGTCGGCCAGCTCCCCGGCCAGGTACGCGCTGTACGCGGGCAGGTCGAGCTGGCCGTGACCGGACAGCCCGATGACGATCGAGGCCGACTGCCCGGGGGTGGTGCGCGCGCGGGCATCGGCCAGCGCCGCCGCGATGGCGTGCGACGACTCCGGGGCCGGCACCAGAGCCTCGGCACGGGCGAAGGTGACTGCCGCGTCGAACGCCTCCTGCTGGCCGATCGCGGTCGCCTCGATCAGCCCGAGGTTCACGGTGTGCGACAGCAGCGGTGACATGCCGTGGTAGCGCAGCCCGCCGGCGTGGATCGGGTCGGGCACGAAGTCCGAGCCGAGGGTGTACATCTTCAGCAGCGGGGTCAGCCCGGCCACGTCGCCGTGGTCGTATTCGTACCTGCCCTGGGTCAGTGACGGGCACGCGGTCGGCTCAGCGGCCACGAAGCGGGTGGTCGTGCGGCCCGCGAGCCGCTCGCGCAGCAGCGGGAAGGCGAGCCCGGCCAGGTTGGAGCCGCCGCCGGCGCAGCCGTACACCACATCCGCCTGCTCCTCGCCGAAGTACGGCAGCTGCGCGAGCACTTCCTCGCCGATGACGGTCTGGTGCAGCACGACGTGGTTGAGCACGCTGCCCAGGGCGTATTTGGCGTCGCCGTAGCCGGTCGCGGCTTCGATGGCCTCGCTGACCGCCATGCCCAGGCTGCCGGAGGTGTCCGGGAAGCTGGCGCGCATCCGCCGGCCGGCCTCGGTCAGCTCCGAGGGGCTGGAGTGCACCGTGGCACCGAAGGTTTCCATGAGCATGCGCCGGTAAGGCTTGCCGTCGTAGGAGGCGCGCACCTGCCAGACCTCGCAGCCGAGCCCGAACGCGGTGCAGGCGAATGCCAGCGCGCTGCCCCACTGGCCGGCCCCGGTCTCGGTGGTCAGCCGCCGCACGCCTTCGATGGCGTTGTAGTACGCCTGCGCGACGGAGCTGTTCGCCTTGTGGCTGCCGATCGGGCTGACGCCCTCGTATTTGTAGTAGATGCGCGCCGAGGTGCCCAGCTCGCGTTCCAGGCGGCGGGCGCGGACCAGCGGGGACGGGCGCCACAGCTGGTACACCTCGCGTACCGGGGCGGGGATGTCGATGTAGCGCTGCTCGGACAGTTCCTGCTCGACCAGGGCGCGCGGGAAGAACGCCATCATGTCCCCGGCGGTGACCGGCTCGCGGGTAGCCGGGTGCAGGTGCGGCGGCGGGGGCTCGGGCAGGTCGGGCACGATGTTGTACCACTGCCGCGGCAGCTGCGACTCCGGCAGGACTGCCTTGACCAGATTCTCTCTGGCATCACTCGACGTCATCGTCCGTCCTCTCACTACGTGCCTGGCTGGCACGAGCCTAGCGGCCGGGCCAGGCCGCGCGGCGGGGCGGCTCATCCCGCCGCGGGCGTAGCCGGACGCATGGCGGTCCGGTAGTGATCACCGCCGGGGCCGCCTGCCCCCGCCGGTCGGCTCCGGGCCGGCGCGCGCCGCCTGCCCCGGGGTGCGGGCACCGGGGGCGGGGGGAGGGACGGTGGTCACTACCGGATGCCCCCAGCTCGCCCGGCTCGGGGCCCGCGACGCTGTCCGGGGCAGGGCGGCTGGCGGGCTGCGGCGGCATCTTCCCAGGCCGGCAGGCCGCTGGGCCACCCCGGGGAGAACGTGCGCTGCCGGGCCGCAGTGCGCATGCGGCAGCGGGCCGCCCGCCCGTGCCCGGGGACGTGCCCGCGGGCGGCGTGGTGGACCGGTGGGGCATGTTGCGTGGCGGTGCTCGCTGTGATGACATCGAAGCCGCACAGATACGCGATCTTGACCGGGAAAAGGCTCCTGGACGCGTGTTTACGGTGCATTCTGAAAGGGTCTGCCGGGGGAGGCAGCAGCGGGCATGCCCGCGGGGTTTAGAGGGGATTCTGAGGTGTCCTGATGAGTGCTTTCAGTAGGTTCATGTCGCGGGCCCGGAGCCCGTTACGCCGGGCGGCCGCTGCCGCCGGGGCGCTGGCCGTGGCCGTCGCCGGGCTTTCCGCCGGCTCTGCCGCCGCGGCCGGATCATCCTCAGCCGGGATGGACGGGTGCGTCGGCCAGCTGGTGAGCGTCGACGCCAAGCGCCGCGTCGTCACCACCGATATCACCGGTACCAGCACGGGGGCGACCGCTCACCGGCGCGGGATCGACGGCACCTTGCCGTTCACGCCGCAGGCCTTCGCCTTCGCCGGTGAGGCCGGTGACATCGGCAGCGGTTCGCGGGTCCACTTCGCGGTTTCCCCGTCGGGCCGGCTCCACCGGTTCCTGGTGTCCGCGAGCATGGATGGCGATAAGTACGTCGCGAAGATGTCCTCCCGGATGGTCGGCCGCGGGTTCACCCCCGCCGCCATGGCCGCCCAGGTGGACATGACCTCCGGCGGCGAGGGCTACGTCTACGTGCTCAGCAAGTTCGGTGAGCTGCGCCGCTACTCCTACTCCGAGGGCGCCGGGCTGGGTCGCGGGCGCGTGGTCGCCAACGGCCTCAGCGACGTGCGTACGCTGACGTTCGGGCGGGTCCGTACCGTCGAGGACCGTGACGGCACCTCCGCCGGCGCTGCCGATGTGCTCCTGAGCACTGGTGCCCGCTCCGGCGCGCTGCGCGAGATCGTCGTGCCCTACGAGCCCGCTTCCAAGGGCGTGCTGCCGTACAACTCCTCCAAGAGCAAGGTCGTCACCCTGGCCAGCTCCGGGTGGGGCGGCTACTCGCAGGTGGGCCGCCTGCTGTGCGACGGCAACCGGGGCGGCTTCGTCGCCGTCAAGGCCTCCGGGGAAGGCATGGTCGCCTCGGACGCGAAGATCGACGACCTGTCCGGGGCTGACATCCGCAAGGTGGGCAGCCTGCGCCGCTGAGCGCCCGGTACCCCAGCGAACGCCGGGGCGGCAGACTCCACGTGAGCCGGCCGCCCCGGCGTCGCTATATCCGCCCGGCCTGGGGCACCCGCCGCAGGGGGCAGTACCGGTGCGCCCGTGCGAGCCCCGGCCCGGCCCGCCTCCGGCG
>CAMCQD010000348.1 GCA_945876925.1 uncultured Dermatophilus sp. | reverse complement strand
GACCGCACTGCCGCCTCACCTGACCGGGACGACTCCGGGCGGGCAGGCAGCGCCCGGCCGGGCGAGACGGCCGGGCTGGTCGATGCCCTGGCCGACCTGCCCGATCCCGCCTGGACGGACGGCGCCGACCGCTCGCTCACCCCGGTGGCGCTGGAGCGCCTGCGGCACCTCGCCGGCATCGTCGCCCAGGTGCGTCAGGGCGCCGGCCAGCCGCTGCCCGAGCTGGTCGCCCAGGCCGAACGGCTGCTCGGCCTGGAAGTGGAGCTGCGGGCGCGGCCGCACGCCGGCCCCGCCACGGCCCGGGCGAACCTGGACGCCTTCGACGGGCACGGGACCCCCTTCGCCCCGTCAGGGGGGACCTCGCCGCAGGCGCTGCTGGCCTACCTCGACGCCGCCCGGCATCGCGAGCGCGGGCTGGACGGGCCCGCGGATTCGGCCTCCCCGGACGCGGTCGACGTGCTCACCGTGCACGCCGCCAAGGGCCTGGAGTGGGATGTGGTGGCCGTCCCCGGGCTCATCGAGGGAGGGTTTCCCTCGCACAAGGCCAGGGTCGTCTTCGATCCCGCCGCGGCCCGCCGCGGCGCGGGTAAGCCGCCGGCCGGCCCGGACGGATCCGGTTCCGCCGGCCTGGCTGGCTGCCCGGCACCCGGTGACGCGGGCGATCCGGGGACGCCAGCGGTGCCGGAGCCGTGGACGCTGCGCGAGGTCAGGGACAGCGGGTGGATCAGCGCTCTGGGCGAATTGCCGTACTCGCTGCGCGGCGACGCCGATGGCCTGCCGCCGCTGGACCTGCGCGGCCTGGATTCGGCCGGGGCCGAGGCCGCCCTGGACGACTTCGCCCGGGCCTGCGGGCAGCACCTGCTCGGTGAGGAACGCCGCCTGGCCTATGTCGCCTTCACCCGTGCCCGGCACGCGCTGCTGGCGAGCGCGAGCGTCTGGGAGCAGGCCTCCACACCCCGGCTGGCGTCGCGCTTCCTGGACGAGCTGCTCCCCTTCGCCCAGGTCATCCACTGGGAGCCGCTGCCTGCCGGGGAGACCGGGAACCCGCTGTCCGCCGGGGACGAGCACCGCTGGCCCGATGCCGCCGGCGAGCAGGGGCGGGATGACGCCGAGGCGGTCCGGGCCTGCCTGGACCAGGCGCGGTCCGCCCCCGGCTCACCGGTCCCGCCGGAGGCCGCCGGGCGGGATGACCTGACCGCCGACTTCGAGGCGCTCGTGGCCGAGTGGCAGCAGCGCTCCCGGCCCGGTGAGGTAGTGGCGGTGCTACCCGATCACCTGAGCGCCTCGGCGATGGTGCGGCTGAACGCCCAGGCCGGGGCCTTCGCCGAGGAGCTGCGCCGGCCCATGCCCCAGCCGCCCCCGGTCGCGGCCCGGGCCGGGGCGCGGTTCCACGCCTGGGTTGAGCGCCGGCTCACCGACCCCAGGCTGACCGACGAGCCCTTCCCCGCCGCGGCCGGGAACCTGGCCGGTGAGCCGGAGGCAGTTGCGGGCGGCACCGATATCGGGCCAGCCGACGCCGACGAGTACCCTGGCGGGTTCCCGGCCAGCAGTATCGACACGGACATCGATACCGGCCCGGATGCCGGGGAGGACGAGGCCTCCCCGGGTGGTCGCCAGCGGCGCTGGCAGGAGAACTTCCTGGCCTCGCAGTGGGCGGGGCGGCGTCCGGTTGCCGTGGAGCTGCCCCTTGAGACCGTGCTGGCCGGGGTGCCGGTGAGAGGCCGGGTCGATGCGGTGTTCGTCCGCCAGGACGGCGTTCACGAGATCGTCGACTGGAAGACCGGCCGGTGCCCGCCCCCGGCCGGCCTGGAGACGATGGCGCTGCAGCTCGGGCTCTACCGGATCGCCTATGCCCAGCTCACGGGTCTGGCGGAGGAGCAGGTCGAGGCGGCGTTCTTCTTCGCCTCCGACGGCCGCACGGTCCGCCCGCCGCTGCCGGATCGTGCTGCGGTGGAACGGCGGCTGCGCGACATCCCGGCCGCCGCGGAGCCCGGCCGGGGACCCGGGGGGCCCGCGGGCGCGGGTACCGGTGACGGGAACCTGCCCTGAGCCGGCCCCGGGGCGCGCGGGCCGCTAGCCGCGGGAATCGCCGGGACCTGCCGGGACGCCGGCGGATCCCGCGTTCGCCGGCGCGGAGTGCCAGCTGCCGTCCGGGCCGGTGCCGGACAGGTCCTCCCTGCCGACCTGTTCGGCCAGGCGGCTCAGGGCGCTGGCGGCCAGCCTGAGCGCCTGCAGGTCGTCCAGCCGCCGGGCGGTCAGCAGCGCGGTCAGCAGCCGCAGCTCGTACAGCAGCGTGGCCCGGTGCGGCAGCGCCGGATCGGGTGCGTCGCTGCGGGCGCGGGCGTACGCGCCGAGTACGGTGCCGGCGGTTTCCGGCGCGGCCTGGGCCAGTACCGCGGCCAGGTCCTCCGCCGGGTCGCCGATCTGGGCGTTTTCCCAGCTGACGAGGGCGGTCACGGCCCCGTCGTCGTCCTCGTCATGGCCCGGGAGGGTGACGAGCACGTGCTCGGCGTCGAGCCGCCCGTGCACCGGCCTGGCCGGGAACCGCCACCAGGCGACGTTGTCCAGCATCGCTTCCCACCGTTGAAGCAGCCCGGCGGGGACGAGCCCGGTCTGGGCGCCCAGGTCGATCTCGGACTGGCGCCTGCGGCGGCAGTCGGCGGCGTCGTACGCGGGCAGCCCTGCCTCGTCGAAGATCCGGGGATCGAGGTTGTGCACCGCCGCGATGGCCGCGCCGAGGTCCTGCGCCAGGCCGGTGCCGGGCGGTAGCGCAGCGAAGCTGAGCGTCCGCCCGGGGATGAGCGGATAGGCCATCGCCCGGCGGCCGTCGCGCACGCTGGCGAACCCGGCCGGGCGCGGCACCTCGAACGGCACCCGCCCGGCGAGCAGCCGCAGCAGCGCAGCCGACTGGTCCTGCAAGGCCGCGGCGACGGCGTCCGCGGGCAGCCGGACGACCCAGCGTTCACCGGCACTGTCCTCGATGAACCCCACCCGGAAGCGCTCGCCGACCCGCTCGATCACTTCCTCGACCCGGGCAGGGCGGGTGCCGGGCACGGCCGCGTCGAGCAGGGCGGCGAGGGTGAGTGCGTGGCGGGTCACGCCCACACCGTATCGTCGTGGTCGCCCCGGGTCGTCCCGGTGGCGCGCGGTGTCGCCACCGGGCAGCGGCGCGGCCCGCGGCGGCTCGTGGACACCT
>CAMCQD010000347.1 GCA_945876925.1 uncultured Dermatophilus sp. | reverse complement strand
GGCGGCCGACGAACACCACCACCGGGGCGGACCCGTCGAGGCCGAGCCGGGCGCGCAGGCCCGGGTCGCCGGGGGCGCTGGCAAAGCGGCGCACGTCAATACCGGTGGGGATGACCCGGATCGGGGTGGGCACGCCGTAGCCGCCCAGCAGCGCCGCGACCTTGGGGGTGGGCGCCACCACCAGGTCGCTGGCCGCCAGCGCGGACCGGCTCAGCCGGGCCACGAGGGCCTTGCCGAACCGCTTACTGGGCGAGAAGTAGTGCGTGTAGTCCTCGTACACGGTGTGGTACGTGTGCACGTGGGGGATGCCGAGCTGATGAGCCAGCCGCCGCGCCCACATGAAGGTGACGAACTCGCTATGGGTGTGCAGCACGTCGGGCCGCCACCGGCGCAGCTGGGTCAGCACCCCGCGGTGCACGGGGGTACCGACGCGCATGCTCGGGTAGAGGGTGCCCACGCCGAGCGAGCCGAGCCGGTAGACCTCGCCGTCGAACGAGGTGGACCATCGCGGGCCGGAGGCCAGCACCCGCACGTCGTGGCCGCGGGCGAGCAGCCCGCCGCGCAGAGTCGTCACCGAGGACACGACCCCGTTCACTGTGGGCGCATAGCAGTCACTGAGCAGAAGTATCTTCACGGGACATCACGTCGGGGTGTGGTCAGAACAGGTTCCGTCATCGAACGTACCCGTCTCGTGGGCATGGATGCGTCACCCGCGCGCGCGGCGGACGGAAAGACATCGGCAGGTAATCTGCTGCTCCGCGCCATTTCCGGGGTCTGCGAGCGCTGTTCACCTGGCCGTGGCGTCTCATACTCTGGTTGCGTGATCACCGCATTCGTTCTCATCAACGCCGATATCGCGCGCATTCCCGAGGTCGCCGCCGCCATCGCCGAAATCGACGGGGTCAGCGAGGTGTATTCCACCACAGGTGACTGGGATCTCATCGCGGTCGTCCGGGTCGCCGAGCATGAGCAGCTCGCCGAGGTCATCGCCGACCGGCTCGGCAAGACCGCCGGGGTGCGCTCCACCCGCACTCACATCGCCTTCCGGGCCTACAGCACCATCGATCTGGAGGCCGCCTTCGCCATCGGGCTCGACTGACCCAGCCGGGCCCGGCAGCCCCCGCGGACGGGACCTGCGGGGGCTGCCTCAGCTCCCCTGGAGCGCGATGGTGCGCCCGCCGGCCTGCTGGACCGGGCGGTTGTTGCCCGAGTAGGCCTCCATGAGCTGCGTGAGCTGCGCGGTGCTGATCGTGACCGGGGAGGTGAGCACCACCCACGAGACGCCCTCGGTGCACGGCGGCGTGGTCAGGCTGCCGCGGTACTGGTAGGCCTGGCGGTCCCGGGGCAGCAGCTCGGCGAGATCCAGCCGGGTCGTCAGCGCGGTTTCCGCAGTGGCCCTGGTGACCCGGGAGATGAACGGCTCCCAGGCCTGGTTGCGCGGCCCGCCGCCGCGCAGGAACACCGCGGCCACCGCCTTGTTCCCGGCGCTGTCCTCGTGCACGAAGTGGATCTCGGCGGGGTAGAGCATGCCGTCGACCTGGTGCTCGCTGGGGGCGTGGTAGTGCAGTTGCACTAGCCGGTAGGTGCGCCCGCCCGCGGTCAGCGTGCTGGCGGGGCCGTCGCCGGGCAGCCCGGCCTCGACGCTATGCCCCGAGTCCGTGATCCTGACCGGGGAGGAGCGGTAGGCGAACGCCGGGCTGGCCACGTCGCCCGCCGGGGTGCCGGACAGGTTGACCGGGGACTGCTGCTTGCCGGTGCCGCACACCGGGAAACCGAGTTCGCCCCAGTGGGCCGGGCCGGTGCTGCCGTGGTAGCTCCAGTGCTTCCCGCTGCCCTTGTCCGCCGCGACGCCGGCTGGCTGCGGGCCGACGGCACCGGAGGCGGCCTGCGGCGTGATACCAGTGATGAACGTCCCGGCTGCCAGCAGCCCGGCGGCCGCACGCGCGGCGTAGCTCTTGCGGAAACTCATGTGCGGCCTATCCGACGATCGATCAGGACGCGCCTGCCCCGAAGCGGCAGGCACTCCTGGCGAATTTACGTCCCGGCCGGGGTCATTGATGCGGTAATCCGCGTACATGCTTGCGCGCGGTAGGCTCCGGCGTCACGAAGACGCAGGTACGCCGCAGTTGTGAAATTACTCACTAACATGAGCGGCTATCGCGGGACGCCGGGCACCAGCCCCGCCTTTCGGTAAGGCACACCTTAGTTGCATACTGGAAGGGGTATCCGTTCCGCGGATGTCTTCCCCAGAACGAAAGGGGCTGTTCATGCAACTCGATCCGAACAAGATGACTGATGTCGTCAAGCGTCTTAAGCGCGCCCAGGGGCAGCTCGGCGGCATCATCAAGATGATCGAGGAAGGCAGGGACTGCCAGGACATCGTCACCCAGCTAGCCGCCGTCTCCAAGGCCATCGACCGGGCCGGATTCGCCACCATCTCCGTGGGCTTGCGGGAGTGCATGTCCGCCCCGGACGGCTCCGGGAACGACCTCGCCACGATGGAGAAGATGTTCCTGTCCCTGGCATGACGCCCGCCCCCGGGCGGCCCGGCTCAGGCGAGGGTCGCGGCGCTCATTCCCGCCGACCAGGTGAGGTAGCCGCCGTCGAGGTTGACCACGTCGATCCCGTGCTGGGCGAGCAACCGGGCCGCGGTGTGCCCGCGCTGCCCGACCTGGCAGTGCACGATCACCCGCTTGCCGCGCAGCTCGGTTACGTGGTCGCGCAGTTCGTCCAGCGGCAGGTTGATCGCGCCGGTGACGGCTCCCCGCTCATGCTCGGAGCGGGTGCGCACATCGACCACGACGGCACCGGCAGCGGCCTCTGCTGATACCTGCCACCACTGGATGGTGCGGGCGTGACCGGTGCGCAGGTTGTCCGCGACGTAGCCGAGCATGTTCACCGGGTCCTTAGCCGAGGAGAACGCGGGCGCGTAGACGAGCTCGAGATCGGCCAGGGCGCTGGCGGTGATCCCGCCGGCCATGGCCTCCGCGAGGATGTCGATGGCGCGGTCGATCCCGGCCCGGCCAGTGCCCTGGGCTCCCAGGATCTGGCCGGTGCCCGGGTCGAGCAGCAGCTTGAGCGACATGCCCACCGCTCCCGGGTAGTACCCGGCGTGCGAGGCGGGATGGGCGTGGATTGCCTGGAACTCCCGGCCGGCGGCGCGCAGCCGCTTCTCATTCCGGCCGACTGCGGCGATCT
>CAMCQD010000346.1 GCA_945876925.1 uncultured Dermatophilus sp. | reverse complement strand
CGGGCCTGCGTCAGCTGCTCCAGCCGCGCTACCGCGGACCACTGCTCAGCTGCCACGGGCCGGGGCTCAGCGGTGGATGTACGCGACCTGGCTGTCGAACAGGGCCGTCTTGGGCGGGGAGACCTTACGGCCCTTCCGCGCCCCGCTGCGGCCCGCACGCGTGAACTCCAGCGCCTTGCCACCGAAGGCGCTCGGCACCGACACCCAGCCCACGGCGAACCGGCCGGCGGCCGGGTTGACGACGCCGTACTCGCTGGCGGCCGCGCGGATCTGGCGCCGGTCGGCGAGGGTTCGGGCGGGCAGCCGCGTGAGCCGGATCTTCGCCGGCAGCTGGTACGGCGGGTAGCAGAACGTCATCCGGGCCACGCCGCGCCGGGTGCCCTCGCGGCGCAGCGCCGCGCCCAGGCGGGAGTGGTCGACGCTCGGGTCGACGTCGCTCATCGTCCAGTACGCCGCCTGAACGCCGAACCGGTCGATGGCGGCGTTGATGAATGTCGAGGCCTGCTCATCGCTGTACGACTCGCGCACCCGGCGCCACGACGGCAGCGACAGGTGGACGTTGCGGGCGGGCACGTTCAGCGCCGCCGCCGAGGCCCGGAATTCCCGGTCGCGGGCCTGGCTGAACTGCGCCAGCGAAAGCGTATGCGTGATGAAGGCCGGCGCCCCGACAGGCCTGATGCCCAGCGCCCAGGCGGCCCGCGCGCCAGAACCTTCTCCGGTGCTCATGAGCACCAGGTGCACGTTGGCGGCCCCCACTTCGAAGATGCTGCGCCGGATCGCCGGCGCCATGCTGAGCACCTCGTCGTCCTGATGCGGGACGAGGTACACGTGCACCTGGGGCGTCCGGGAGCGACGTTTCGCGGGACGGGCGGGCGTGGCCGTAGCCGTCGTGAGGTCCGAAGCGGGCCCGGCAATCCCGGCTCCGACCGCGGCCAGCGCTAGCGCTCGGCCAAAACCATGGAGTACAGCACGTCTGGTAGGCACTGTGGTGGTCTCCGTTCCAGCCAGACCCGGAGACGTATTGACGCGGTTACGCAGGTATCCGCTGGCACCATCCGCAGTGCGCTGGCGTTACCGTGACGATCCCCCTCGCAACGCGCCGGTGCGATCCCCCAATCGCACGCGCCGGCTTTGCCGCCCCCAGGCAATCGACCGATGCCGTATAGGCACCGGGAGCGCCAGTTGGACGCTCGTTCATTACGGTAGACCTAAACCGGAAGATGCGCTGAAACCACATAGATACGTTGCCGGCAAGTGGGACACAAGCACCCGGTGAGCTGGGCTTTTATCTTCGCGAACCAGGTGACCCACAGATTTGCCTCAGCCGGTTCGGGCTGTCATCACGGTCGGGCGCGAGGCGCTCATGCTCATCAGGCGCGGACGGCCCGCGCAGCGCGGCGGCACCGGCCAGCTAGCGCCCCGCTTCCGGGCATAAGCGATGCCAGCGGCAAGCCGGAGGGGTCAGCGCGCGGCCCCCGTCCGGCTGCGGACGTGAGCCAGCTCACCCGCGCTCACTCCGGCCGGGGGGATCACCGTCGCCTGCGAAGCGGCACCGCCGCCGGGGGTGACCACGGCCACGCTGGCCGGGGAATCCTGCTCACCGGATCCGGCATTCATGCTCAGCCAGGTGACCCCGAAGGCACCCAGCCCCAGGGCGACGGCGGCGGCCGCGATGAGCCCGCGCCGCGCCGGGAAGGCGCTGGCCTCCGGGACATCCGCCGACAGCACGTACAGCCGCTCCGCCGCCTCCCCGGCCCGGCCACCTCCCCCGGCCTCGGAGGCGAGCGCGTACGCCGGTTCATTCCCGCCCTGCGCACCCTGCGCGGGGTCATTGGCACCGGCAGCGGGCGCGGCGGCCAGCGCCGGGTGACGGAAGGCAGGCTCGAGCCGGGGCGCCGGCGGGTCGTCCGCGAGCGTCCGCGCCAGCACATACAACTGCATCGCGACCTCGTCGGCGCTGGCCGGGCGCAGCTGGGGCTCCTCGTCGAGCAGCCGCTCCACCAGGCCCCACAGCGCCTCGGGGATGCCCTCGGGGCGGGTCAGCCTGCTGCCCGTCCCGGCGCGCCGGGCAACCTGGTCCGGGGGCAGGCCGCAGCACGCCTCGTACAGGACGACGCCGAGGGCGTACAGGTCGGCAGCCGCGGTCGCGCTCCCGCCGTCGCGCAGCTCAGGTGCCAGCACGTACGTCTCGGGCGCCGACCCGCCGGGCACCGAGCGCAGCCGGGCACGCTTGCGGGCATCGTCGAGCACGATCGTGGAGGGGCTGACCGCCCCGTGCGCCGACCCCTGGGCGTGAACCGCGGCCAGGGTAGCCACCACGTGGCCGGCCCAGTCGCACACCGACGCGGGGGCCAGGTCGACCCCGGAGTCGACCACGGAGCGCAAGGACGTACTCACGCCGCACCCCCGATCACGGCGCAGCCAGGCGACGCGCCGCACAGGCTGGCGGAGCGCGTCGCAGTCATCGGCTACTCCTCTGCAAGGCAGGAACATCGGGGGACTCGCCAGGTATCTCACGGATGAGCCCGGCGGCGATGGCTCCACCATACGGCCCGTTCGCAGCGCCCGCTCAGCAGCGCCACGGGCGAAGATGGACGAGCGACCTGATGAGTTCGCCTGCTCGCCAGCGTAGTCCGTGCGCGACTACGGGGAACCCGGATCTGTGCCTTCGCCCGCGTCGGCGCTGGCCTGCCGGAGGCGGATCGTACAGCGGGCCGGGCCGCATCAGGTGCGCGCCACGGCACCTGCACCCCGGTCACCTGCCCCGATCCGGCCTGCCCGCCGACACGCCGGAACGTTTCCCGGCAGCGGCGGGGTGTCTGCTCCTCGGACGTGGTTTCCCTCACGTCCCCGCGAAACCCGCTGGGGCGCACCGGCTCACACCTTCCCGGGCGGCTCTCAGCCGGGCCGGCCCGCGCCCCCTGCGCCCCCTGCGCCCCCTGTTGTGCCTATGCCCCGCACCCGGGCCTGCAGCTTCCGGCCGCGGCGGCCGATGAGGCCTTCGATGCCGATCAGGCGTCCTGGACGCAACCCACCAGGAGTGACCGTTGAGCGCTTCCCCCACGCTTCGCACTCGCCCGCGCCTGCCCCTGGCACTGGCAACGGCGTTCGCTTTGATGACCGGAGCCGTCCTCACCGGCCCCGGCGCGCAGGCATGGAACCTGCCTGCCACCGCAGGCAGCGCCAGCGTCCCGGCCCCCG
>CAMCQD010000345.1 GCA_945876925.1 uncultured Dermatophilus sp. | reverse complement strand
AGCCCGGATCAGCCCGGGGGGAGTGCTTCTTCCCTCTCCTGCCTGCCCGGCGCGGCGGCACGCGGATCGAACTGGGCCAGGACGATTCCCGCCAGCATGAGAGAGCAGCCCAGGTAGCCGCGCGCCCCGAGGTTCTCGCCCAGGAACAGCGCCCCGCCGATGACCCCGAATACGGCTTCGGTGCTGAAGATGAGCGCGGCATCGGCCGGGCGCACGTGCCGCTGGGCAACGACCTGCAGGGTGTACGCGAGCCCGACCGAGACGGGCCCGGCGTATAGCAGCGGTATCACGGCCGCGAAGGCGCCGGCGAAACCACCCGGCTCGGTGGCTGCCGAGGTGAGCAGGCTGGCCGCCGAGCACACCGCGCACTGGATGGCGGCGAAGCGCAGCACATCGTGCAGCGGGGCGTACCGGTCGATGACGAGGATGTGAACCGCCCAGAACACCGCTCCGAGGAGGAGCACGGCGTCCCCGGGCGCCAGGGACAGCGAGTCCGTCACAGACAGCAGGTACAGGCCCGCGCAGGCCAGGGCCACGCCCGGCCACAAGCACCAGCTTGCCCGCATTCCCAGGGCCAGGCCGAGCACGGGCACGATCACCATGTACAGCCCGCTGATGAACGCCGCCTCCCCCGCCGTCGAACTGGTCAGCCCCACCTGCTGCAGCCCGGAGGCGGCGTAGAGCACCAGGCCGGCCAGCGTGCCGGGGAGCAGCGCTGACCGGGTGGCCTGGCGACGCCGGGACCGGCTGCGCCCCGCCCGGTGGTCCGTCCAGGCGATCAGCGGCAGCAGCGAACCGGCGCCCAGGGCGAACCGGACGCCGTTGAATGCGAACGAATCCATGTGCTCGGCGGCGAGCCGCTGGAACGCGAACGCGAAGCCCCAGATCGCCGCCGTGCACACGATGAGCAGATTCGCCCTGAACCGGGCAGAGCGGACCGTGAGCACCCGTCCAGCCTAGCCGCGCCGGCCGCGCGGCCCAGGCGGGCGTTTTCCGTAGACTCGCCGCCGTGGACGAGACGATGCGGTGCGGCTACCACCAGGCCGGGGCCTGCAGCTCATGCACCCTGCTGGGCGTGCCGTACTCCCAGCAGGTGGCCGGGAAGCTCGCCCGCGCGCGGGAACTGCTCGGCCCCTTCGCCGGGCAGGACCAGGACCCGGACCGCGCCTGGCTCGACCCGGTTACCTCGGCGCCAGAGGGGTTCCGCAACAAGGTCAAGATGGTCGTCGCGGGGAGCTGGCGGCACCCCACGCTGGGCATCCTCGACCATGCCGGGGCCGGGGTGGACCTGCGCGGCTGCGGGCTGGCGGACCCGCGGATCACTGCGGCGCTCGGCCCGGTGGCCGGGCTCATCCGGCGGGCCCGGATCGAGCCCTATGACGTGCCTGCCCGCCGCGGGGAGCTGAAGAACGTGCTCATCACCGTCAGCCCGGGCGGCGAGCTGATGGTGCGATTCGTGCTGCGTTCCACCCGGCGGGTGGAGGCCATCCGGGCGCACCTGCCCCGCCTGCTCGCCCAGGTGCCCGCGATCGCGGTTGCCAGCGTCAACATCCTGCCCGAGCACAAGGCCGTGCTCGAAGGTGAACGCGAGTTCCCGCTCACCGCCCGCACCACCTTGGACATGGACCTGCCCGGCCTGCCGCTGGTCCTGGGGCCCAAGAGCTTCTTCCAGACCAACACCGCCGTCGCCGGGGCCATGTACGCCCAGGCCCGCGCCTGGTGCGACCAGGTCACCGCCGCCGCGGGGCCCGCCGGCGGCCCGGATGAGCCCGGGCCCGGAGCCCCTGGGTGCGGTGAGCCCCCTTCCGGGCAGCCCGCGCCGGGCAGCTCCCCCGGCACCGGGCCCCGCCCCCGGGACGGCCGGGGCCCGCACGTGTGGGACCTGTACTGCGGCGTCGGCGGATTCGCGCTGGCGTGCGCCGCGCCCGGCAGGGCCGTGACCGGGGTTGAGGTGTCCGCCGAAGCGGTCGCCGCAGCCCGGCGGAGCGCCCGCCGGGCCGGTGCCGCCGTGCGGTTCATCGCCGCCGATGCCACGGCGTGGGCGCAGGAGCAGCCGGGCGCGCCCGGGCTGGTCGTCGTCAACCCGCCCCGCCGGGGGCTCGGTCCCGGGCTGAGCACCTGGCTGCAGGACAGCCGCGTGCCCGCCGTCATCTATTCCAGCTGCAACGCTGAGAGCCTGGCCCGTGACCTGGCCGCGATGCCGTCGCTGCGGATCGCGCAGGCCCGCCTGTTCGACATGTTCCCGCAGACGGCCCACTTCGAGACGATGGTGCTGCTCGCCCGGGCCTGACGCCCCGGGAACCCGCGTCTGGCGACAGGCCCGCTAGCCTCCGGGGCCTGATGCGGGTCAGCGCGGGATCGCCAGCCCTGGCACCGAGAGCACCCCGTACGACCCGAGGCCGGCTGCGGCCAGGGCACGGTCGACGATCCCGGGCCCTGCGGAGAAGGCCGCAGCCGCGGGAGCATCGGAGTTATCCGAGGGCAGGAACCGGTCGAACACGCTGAGCTTGGGCATCACCTGCACCTCAGCGTCATCCCGCAGCACCCCCAGCAGCACGCAGGCCCGCTCGATCGCCGCGGACAGCCCGCCGACGTGATCGATCAGCCCCCGCTCCCGGGCATCCCGGCCGGTCCACACCCGCCCATGCGCCAGCGGCTCGAGCTGCTCAACGCTCATTGCGCGATCCGCGGCAGCCTTGCTCACGAAATCGTCATAGATCCGGTCGAGCAGGGCGTCCAGCATCTCCCACTCGGCGTCGCTGAACGGCTCAGCCGCCGAGAGCATCCGGGAGAACCTGCCGTTCTCGACCGAGTCGTGCGTGATCCCGATGCGTCCTAGCGCGGCACCGGTGACGAGCTTGCCGGCGAGGACCCCGATGGAACCGGTGATGGTGTGCGCCCCGGCCACGATCTCGCTGGCCCCCATCGAGATGTAGTACCCGCCCGAGGCGGCCACCGCGCCCATGGAGGCGATCACCGGGATGCCCGCCTCGCGGACCTGGTGCACTTCGCGCCGGATCGCGTCCGAGGCGGCCGCCGACCCGCCGGGGCTGTTCACCCGCAGCACGACCGCGGCGGCTTTCGCGGTGACCGCGTGGCGCAGTGCCGCGCCGAGGGACTCCGAGCC
Source organism: uncultured Dermatophilus sp. (assembly GCA_945876925.1). GTDB lineage: Bacteria > Actinomycetota > Actinomycetes > Actinomycetales > Dermatophilaceae > Dermatophilus. The sequence continues at coordinate 81 of CAMCQD010000345.1, read as the reverse complement.
GATCGTGTGACCGCTGAACGGGCCCTGCCCGCCGCGGCCGGTGTGGATCGGCCCCTGCGCGTGCACCAGGGCGATGACGGG
>CAMCQD010000344.1 GCA_945876925.1 uncultured Dermatophilus sp. | reverse complement strand
CCGGCGCCCGGCCGTCACGCTGCGCGGGACCACCCTGGACGGCTCGGCGTGGGACCTGGCCGCGCAGCGCGGCAAGCTCGTCGTGGAGAACGTGTGGGGATCGTGGTGCCAGCCCTGCCAGGCCGAGGCGCCGCACGTGGAGCAGGCCTACCAGGCGCTGCGCGCTCGCGGCGTCGGGTTCATAGGCATCGACGTGGGGGAGGGCCCGCAGACCGGCGCCGCCGCGGCGAGGAAGTGGCAGCTGACCTACCCGTCGCTGTCCGACCCCGACCGGGTGCTGGCCGCCGGGCTGGACGGCCTGGCGAACGCCACCCCGTCCACGCTGGTCATCGACGAGCAGGGCCGGATCGCCGCCCGCGTCTCCGGGGCGGTCACGAGCGCGGCCACCATCACCGGGCTGGTCGAGGACGCCTCCGCCCCCGGTTCTGCCACGGCGTCCGCTCCGGGCACGCCAGCCTCCGGCGCGGCGGCGGTGCCGTCGGACAGCAGCCGGGCCGGGGCAGAGGATGCGCACCGGTAGCGCCGTCGCGCTCATCGCCGACGGGAACCTGCTGCTGGCCGCGCTGGTCGCCCTGGCGGCCGGGGCGGTTTCCTTCGCCTCCCCGTGCGTGCTTCCCCTGGTGCCGGGCTTCCTCGGGTACGTCACCGGGATGAGCCCGGGCGCCGGGGAAGCCCGGGCCGCGAGGCGGCGCACGCTGGCCGGCGCACTCGGGTTCGTGGCCGGGTTCAGCGTCGTGTTCATCACCGGGACGCTGCTCGCCTCGGCGGCCGGGGCGGCGCTGCGCGCGCACGCCGCCCTGCTCACCCGGGCCGGGGGAGTGCTCGTCATCGCGCTTGCCCTGGTGTTCCTCGGAGCCGGGGCGCAATGGTCGTGGACGCCGCGCTGGCGCCCGGCCGCCGGGGTGGCCGGGGCGCCCCTGCTGGGCATGGTGTTCGGCATCGGCTGGGCGCCCTGCGTGGGCCCGGCCTACGCGGTCATCTACGCGCTGGCCACGAACCTGGCAGGGGATTCGGGCCTGATCGCCCGGGGCGCCCTGCTCGGAGTCGCGTACTGCCTGGGGCTCGGGGTACCGTTCGTGCTCATCGCCACCGGGTGGCAGCGTGCGCTGCGCGCCTCGGCCTGGCTGCGCGCCCGTCAGCGCGCAGTGCAGCTGGCCGGCGGGCTGCTCCTGATGGCGGTGGGCGTACTGCTGGTGACCGGGTTGTGGGACCAGCTCGTGCGCCACCTCCAGGCTTCGCTGGTCAGCTCTTTCCGGACGGTGCTGTGACATGAGCCCGCACGAGGACGCCCCCGCCGCCGGGCCCGCCCTGCCCCCGGCCGGCGCTAGCACGGGCACTGCGGCCGGTCACCCCGGCCAGGCGGCACCGGAGCGTGCCGGGCCGCTGCGCGGTCCCAGGCTCGGACTGGGCGGCTGGGCCCGGTGGGGGTGGCGGCAGCTCACGAGCATGCGCACCGCCTTGTTCCTCCTGCTGCTCATCGCCGTGGCGGCAGTGCCCGGCTCGATGCTGCCGCAGCGCACGACCGACCCGGTGCGGGTGAATGACTTCATCGCCGGCCAGCCCCTCCTCGGCGCCTGGCTGGACCGGTTCGCCCTGTTCGACGTGTTCGTCTCGCCGTGGTTCGTGGCGATCTACCTGCTGCTGGTGATCTCGCTGGCGGGGTGCATCGTGCCCCGGATCGCGGTGCACGTGCGCGCGCTGCGCGGCCTGCCGCCGCGTACCCCCGCCCGGCTTGAGCGGCTGCCCGCGCACGTGACCTTCACGACGCCGGCCAGCGCCGATGAGGTGCTGGCCGGGGCCCGGGCCATGCTGAGCCGGGGGCGGTTCCGGCTGCGCCCGGCCAGCCTGGAACCGGAGGAACCCTCGGTCTCGGCTGAGGGCGGCTACCTGCGCGAGACCGGCAACATCGCCTTCCACCTGGGCGTGGTCGTCATCGTCATCGCCCTGGCCTGGGGGTACCTGTGCGGCTGGAAAGCCGACCGGGTGGTGCTGGCGGGGCAGTCCTTCACCAACGCGATCTCCAGCTACGACACCTTCGCCCCCGGACCGTGGGTGAGCCCCGGTTCGCTGAGCCCGTTCACCGTCCGGATCGACTCGCTGAACGTGCAGTTCAGCACCGCCACGGGCAGCGGCCAGTTCGGCCAGGCCCGGGATTTCTCGGCGCAGGCCACGCTGACCCAGCCCGGCCAGCCGCCGCAGCAGCGCGAGCTGCGGGTCAACGGGCCGTTGCACGCCGGGGATGCCTCGGTGTACCTGCTCGGCAACGGCTACGCCCACACCATCACCGTGCGCGACGCCTCCGGGCAGGTGCTCTACCGCCAGGCGACGCCCTTCCTGCCGCAGGATGACAGGTACACCTCGGCCGGGGCGATCAAGGTCGTCGCGGCCAGTCCCGAGCAGCTCGGCGTCAGCGGGATGTTCCTGCCCACGGCCCGCCTGGGCGCCGACGGGCCCGAATCGGTGTTCCCCGGCCTGGGCGAGCCCGCGCTGGTGCTCACCGCCTACCGGGGGAACCTGTCCCCCGGACGGCCGCAGTCGGTGTACTCCCTGGACACCAGCGCGATGAGCGAGGTCCGGCAGGACGACGGATCCCCGCTGCGGATCTGGCTGACCCCGGGGCACACGGTGACGCTGCCGGGCGGGCTCGGCTCGATCTCGATGGACGCCGAGGTGACCCGCTGGGCCGGGATCTCCACCCGGCACGACCCCGGGAAGGCCCTCGCGCTGGCCGCGGCGCTCGTCGCGCTGGGCGGGCTGGTGATCTCGCTGACCATCCGGCGCCGCCGGGTGTTCGTCCGGGTCGTGCCGGGCCCGCCCGGACAGGCCGGCGTCACGGTTCACGTGGCCGGCCTGGCCCGCGGGGAGGACCCGCTGCTGGGCCAGGCGATCACCAGGCTGGCCGGGCACCTGGCGCGCAACCTGGCCGCGGCTCCGGGCGCCGGGCCTCTCCCGGAGGCGCCCGGACCCGCGGTGAGCCCCTAGTCTGTTGTCGTCCGCCGGTTTTCGTCTCCTGCGCGGACTGCGCCCGATCGGACCAGACCCAGGCAGGCGATATGACGAACGAGCAGTCCGCGATCCTCTCGAACTACTGGCTATACGCTGCCATGGCGTGTTTCACCGTGGCGATGGTGGCGTATGCGGCGTACCTGGGCACCGCCCGCTCCGGTCGCGGGGCCGCTGCGCCCGCGGCCGCCCCGCACCGGGAACTGGT
>CAMCQD010000343.1 GCA_945876925.1 uncultured Dermatophilus sp. | reverse complement strand
GGAGGTTGACCCCGTAGCCGGCCTCCCGGGAGGTCCGCCCGATGGCGGCCGAGATGTCGCCCAGGCGCTTACCCGGCCGGGCGATGCCGATCGCGGCCGCCAGCGCCCGCTCGGTCGTCTCGATGAGCCGCAGATCCTCGGCGCGCGGGGTCCCGACCACGAAGCTGCGCGCCGAATCGGCCACCCAGCCATCGACGGATACCGCGAAGTCGAGTGTGAGCAGATCCCCGTCGCGCAGTGTGTAGTCATGCGGCAGGCCATGCAGCACGGCATCGTTCACCGACGTGCAGATGACGTGCCCGAACGGGGAGCCCCCGAAGGAGGGGTGGTAGTCCAGATAGCAGCTCACCGCTCCGCGCTGGCGGATGAGGTCATGCGCCCGGGCGTCGATATCCAGCAGGTTCATGCCGACCGTGACCTCGCGGGCGAGGACGTCCAGCGTTTGCGCGACGAACTCGCCCGCAGGACGCATCGCCTCGATCTCGTCGCGGGTGCGGTATTCGAGCATGCGGTGCCCTTTCTCAGGTATTTATGCAGTTCAGCTAGTGTCCCGGGAGCTTCCGGCCGGGCCGGGGGCGCCGGCATCGGGGCAGGTGCGGGCGCTACCAGGGGGTGCGCGGCGTGGGTGCGCACGGGGTCGCTCCTCACGTTACGTCCCCATAGACTCGCAGCAGCGCGTGGCGTCACCCGGCAGCTTGGCACGGACAGCCAGTAGCTGCGTAGCCGGGGGCGTCATTATCGGATTCGTCGCCTCCCTGGACATCCGGGATGGGACGCCGATCAGGCGCTGCGGGGAAAGCTGTGGTCAGAGTGGCCCTCCCCAGACGGGATTAGGGGGGTGCGGATGGCTTCTGGGCGCGCGCTGGCTACCCGGGCGAGCTGGAACCTCATCGATCAGGCGCTGTATGCCCTGGCCAACATGCTGCTCGTCATGGTCGTGGCCCGCGAGATGTCCCCGGATGACTTCGGGTCGTTCTCGATCGGCTTCCTCATCTACAGCATCGGGGTCGCCGTCGCGAAGGCTGCCTCCGGGCAGCCGCTGCAGATCAGCCACAGCGCGGAGACCCCGGAGCGTTTCCGCGTCGAGGTCTCCCGGTCCAATGGCGCCACCCTGGCCCTGGCCCTGGCCGGCTCGGCCGGGCTCGTCCTGGCCGGGCTGATCCTGGGCGATGCCACCGGGCGGGTGCTGCTGGCGATGGCGATCTGCCTGCCCGGCCTGATGATCCAGGACAACTACCGGATGGCGTTCTTCGCCAACGGGCAGGCCCATTTCGCCGCGCTGATCGACTTCGTCAAGGCGGTGCTGCAGTTCGGCTTGCTCTGGGCGCTGATCGTCATGGACGTCTCCGAGGTCGGCATCCTCACCCTCTCCTGGGGCGTGGCGGGCACCCTCTCGGCGGTCGTGGCCGCGGTCCTCCTGTCCAGCTGGCCGGACCCGCGGGCGTGCGTCTCCTGGTTCCGGGAGAAGGGCTCGCTGGTCAAGTACCTCATGGGGATGTACGTGCTCGGCCTGGGCGCCGCTCAGCTCGGCCAGATGCTCATCCCCGTGTTCGGCACCGCGCGCGACGCCGGTTCCATCCGGGCCGCCGACACGCTGCGCGGCCCGCTCAATGTGCTCGGTCAGGCGGCGCTGGCCTTCGCGGTGCCCGAGATCTCGCGGCGCAGCGAGCTGGGGGCCCGTGCCCGGCTCAAGGGCATGTACCTGCTGTCGGCTGCCATCGGCGTCATCGCGACCGTGTACATCACCGTGCTGCTGCTCATCCCCGACTGGATGGGGCAGTTCTTCTTCGGTGAGTCCTGGGCCGGGGCGCAGAGCGTGCTGCTGCCGATGGGCCTGCTGTCGATCGTGGCCGGGTTCTGCTCCGGTCCGGGGGCGTTGCTGCTCGGGATGGGGCTGGCGAAGAAGACCTTCCGGATCAACGTGCTCAAGGCGCCGGTGCTGCTCGGGATGCTCGTGCCCGGCACCCTCCTGTGGGGAGCCCCCGGGGCGGCCTGGGCCATGCTCGCCGCCGAGATCGTCGTGGCCCCGGCCTGGTACATCACCGCGATCCGGGCCGGTAAGGGGCGTTATTCCGGCGAGGCCGATCGGGTCGGCGCCACCGCCGAGGCGTGATGCCGCCCGCCGTGAGCGCCGCGGCCCGGGAAGGCGGACCTGCCTAGCGGGCGTGGTGCGGCGGGTCGGCGAACCGGCTCTGGTGTGGCGGAACTAAGCTGGGTCGCGGCGCGGGGGAGTGCGGTGACGCAGAAGGCGCCGACCGGCATCATTCCCATCACGAAAGTCTGCTCATGCCCACCCCCTCTGGCCTGCCCTTGCCCGCCTCCCGCCCGGTTTCCCGCAGGGCGTTCGCCGCCGGTCTCGCCGGGGCCGCCGCAGGTGCGGCCCTGGCCGGCTGCACGTCGATCCACGCGGACCCCTCCGCCATCGTCTCCGGCAGCCCGGGGAGCAGCTCCGCGCATCCGGCGACGGGCCCGGCTACGTCCGCCTCTCCCGCCGAGGTCGCCGCGCGCGCGACCGTCCCGGTGCTGTGCTACCACCAGGTGCGCAACTGGACCAGCCAGGATTCGGCGTACACCCGCGAGAACCTGGTCATCCCGCCGGACCGGTTCGGCGCGCACCTGGACGCGATCGCCTCGGCCGGGTACACCACGATCAGCCCCGGGGAGTACTTCGACCATCTCACCCAGGGCGCGGCGCTGCCGTCCAAGCCGGTGCTCATCACCTTCGACGATGGTAAGGACAATCAGGCGAGCGCCCTGGTGCCCGCGCTGACCCAGCGCGGGATGAAGGGCACGATCTTCATCATGACCGTCGTCATCGGCAACCCCGGCTGGGTGACCAAGGACGACATCAAGCGCATGGCTGACGCGGGTATGACCATCGGCTCGCACACGTGGGACCACCACCGCGTTGACCAGCTCACCCAGGCCGATCTGGAACGGCAGCTCACCGGACCGCGCGAGACCCTGGCGGCAATCAGCGGGCAGCCGGTGCTCGATTTCGCCTACCCGTACGGTGCGTGGAACGAGAACGGCGCCGCCCTCGTGCGCCAGGCCGGGTACCGCACCGGGTACCAGCTCATGGACAAGGCCGTGTCTTCCACGGCGCCGCTGTACTCGCTGCGGCGGCAGCTAGCGGTATCGACGTGGAGCGGTGCCGAGCTGGTCGCCAAGCTAGGCGATTTCGCTCACCCCGCCCGCTGACGGGGGGGGGTGAGCCCGGCGGCGTTC
>CAMCQD010000342.1 GCA_945876925.1 uncultured Dermatophilus sp. | reverse complement strand
GCACTCTGGCCGGTGAGGTACTTGGAGGTCGAGGGGACGACGTAATCGGCCCCGTGGTCGAACGGACGCTGCTGCAGCGGGGTGAGGAAGGTGTTGTCCGCCACCATGACCGCCCCGGCGGCGTGGGCGGCATCGGCGACCGCCCGCAGGTCGGTCACCCGCATGAGCGGATTGGACGGGGTCTCCGCCCAGACCAGGGCCGGGGCGGGGCCGTCCGTGATGGCCGCCCGCGCGGAACCGGGGTCGGTGAGGTCGGCCACGGTGAGCGTGAAATGCCCCCGCCGGGCGAGCTCGTCGAACAGCCGCCAGGTGCCGCCGTACCCGTCATGCGGCATGATCACCCGGTCACCGGCCTTGGTGAGCTGGAGCAGCAAGGTGGTCATCGCGGCGGTGCCGGTGGCGGTGATGATCCCGCCGGCTCCCCCTTCGAGGGTGGCGATCGCGTCGGCCAGCACATCGCGGGTGGGGTTCCCGCAGCGCGTGTAGTCATACTCGCGGGGCTGGTCGAATCCCTCGAAGCCATATGTGGTCGACAAGTAGACCGGGGCGATGACCGAGCCGTGCGCCTGGTCGGTCGCGATGCCGGTCCGGATCGCCCGGGTGAGCGGCGAAAGCTCTCTCACTGCGTGCCTCCCGTGGGTCGGCGCCTGTTCCGCTGTCCGGCTGGCATCCTGAGCGGAACCGCCTCGCCAGCGGGCCGGGTCATCGGCCACCGGTGGGGACGTTCCATCTGCCGGTCTCCGCCGGGCCCAGGAGGGCACCGGTGAGCCGCAGGATGTGGCACCGTACCTGCAGTCGGGCTGTGGCGGGTTGCCCCGGCGTCATCGGGCCTGTCCCTCGGCCGGTCGTGATGGACACCGGCAGCATAACAGTGCATTGGTGCATCCCTAACAGGACGACCCATACATCTCGTGCCGGTACCTGGGCTACATCTCCTCAGGCGACTCGATCCCGAGCAGGTCCAGTCCGGTGACGAGGACGCGCACGGTCAGCGCGCACAGCGCCAGCCGGGAATCGCGCACGGCGTCGTCCCCGGCCGCCAGCACCGGGCAGTTCTCGTAGAACGCGCTGAAGGCCTGCGCCAGATCGAACAGGTACGTGGCGAGCCGGTGAGGCTCGAGGGTGTCCCCGACCACCGCTACCACCGTGCCGAAGTCGAGCAGCTGGAGGGCGAGCGCCCGCTCGGGGGCCTCCCGCACCACGATCGGGGCTCCGGCGGCGAGCGGATCGGCTCCGGCGCTGCGGAAGATCGACCGGATCCGGGTCGCCGCGTACTGCAGGTACGGCCCGGTATTGCCGGTCAGCGCGAGCATCCGGTCCAGGTCGAAGACGTACTCGCTGTCGTGCGCCACCGACAGGTCGGCGTACTTGATCGCCCCCACCCCGATCTGGCGGGCGATCTGGGCGCGCGCATCCTCGGCCAGGTCTGGGCGGGCGGCATCGATGTGCCGCCGCGCCTTAGCCACGGCCTCCTCGATGAGCGCCATCAGCCGCAGCGGGGCCCCGGAGCGGGTACGCAGGATCTTGCGGTCCTCACCGAGCACATTCCCGATCCGGACATGGATCGCCTCAACCCCGGGCGGCAGCCAGCCGGCCAGCCGGGCCGTGCCGAACACCATCCCCAGGTGCAGGGCCTGCGGGGCGCCGATGACGTACAGGATGCGGTCGGCGTGCAGATCCCGGACCCGGTGCCGCACGGTGGCCAGGTCGGTGGTGCCGTAGCCGTAGCCCCCGTCGGACTTGCGGATGATGAGCGGCACCGGCTTGCCCTCGCGCCCGGTGAACCCGTCGAGGAAGACGCACAGCGCCCCGTCGCTGTGCACCGCGATGCCGCGCTCCTCCAGCTCGTCACAGACCCCGGGCAGGTCGGCGTTGTACGTCGATTCGCCGGCCAGGTCGGCGTCGGTGAGGGTGACTCCCAGGGCGGTGTAGATCCGGTTGAAGTACGCCGTGGACAGCTCGATCAGCTGGCGCCACACTGCCAGCGTCTCAGGGTCGCCGCCCTGCAGCCGCACCACCCGGGCACGAGCCCGGCTGGCGAAGTGCTCATCACCGTCGAACCTGGCCCGGGCGGCCTGATAGAAGGCATTCGGGTCGGTGCGCAGCCAGCCGGCCTCCTCCGAGCCGGGGCCCACGTCAAGCAGGTGCTCGATGAGCATCCCGAACGGGGTGCCCCAGTCGCCGATGTGGTTCTGGCGGATGACGGTGTGCCCCAGGTGCTCCAGGGTGCGGGCCAGGCTGTCCCCGACGACGGTGGTGCGCAGATGCCCGACGTGCATCTCCTTGGCGACGTTGGGGGCGGAGTAATCGATCGGGATGACCAGCGGGTCGTGCGCGACGGCGACTCCGAGCCGGTCGCCGGCGGCGAGCCCGCTGATCAGCTCGCTGAGCCATTCATCGCGGTAGGTCAGGTTGATGAAGCCCGGGCCGCTCACCTCGATGGCTGAGCACTCGGCTGCCAGGTCGAGCCGGGCCACGATCGCCCCGGCTACCTCGCGCGGGGGCCGCCGGGCTCGCTTAGCCAGCGCGAGCGCGGCATTGACCTGGACGTCAGCGAACTGGCTGGGCCGCAGCACCGGATCCGCCCCGGCGAACTCGTCGCCGAGCGCGGCGGTGATGGCAGCGGTGACCTTGGGTGCGATGACGTCCAGCGGCGAGCTCATGCGGCAAGTCTAGGCGGGGTGCGCAGGCACGCCCCGACCGCCCGGCCCGGGCGGCTATTCGAACAGGCTGGGGTCACCGGCGCCGCGCCGCAAGACGACCGGCTCATCCCCGGACAGGTCGATGACAGTGGTCGGCTCCCGGCCGCACTCGCCGGTGTCCAGCACCGCGTCGACCTCGTGGTCGAGTGCCTCCTTGACCTGCCAGCCGTCCGTCATCGGCTCTTCCTCGCCGGGCAGGATGAGCGTCGTGGTGAGCATCGGCTCCCCCAGCTCGGCCAGCAGGGCCTGTACGAGACGGTCGCCGCTGATCCGGACGCCGACGGTCTTGCGCTTGGGGTCGAGCAGGCGCTTGGGCACCTCCGGGGTTCCGCGCAGCACGAAGGTGTATGGCCCGTGGGTGGCTGCCTTGAGCGCCCGGAACTGCCGGTTGGACATCATCACCAGCTGCCCGAGCTGCGCGAAATCGCTGCACATGAGGGCGAACTGGTGCTTACGGCCAAGCGCCCGCACGGAGGCGATCCGGTCTTTGCCCTCGGCGTTGCCCAGTGCGCAGCCCAGCGCGTAG